>JAEWWQ010000236.1 GCA_023458855.1 Bacillota bacterium | reverse complement strand
GTGCTATCCTCTTGAAACAATCGATTTAAATCCATTGACAATAAAAGCTATATGGGGATTCAATGGAACAGAGCGTCCTGGAGCAGTCTATTTGGCTTCTGCACTTGCTGCACATAATCAGATGAAGTTACCATGCTTTTCCATTTATGGAAGAGACGTCCAGGATATGGACGAGAGTCATATTCCGGATGACGTACAGGATAAGATTCTTCAATTTGCAAGATGTGCGATTGCGGTTGGACAGATGAAAAATAAAGCGTATATTGGTTTCGGCTCAGTTTCTATGGGGATTATGGGTTCCTATCTTGATCCATCATTTTATATTCACTATTTTGGAATGCGCCCGGAATGGGTTGATATGACGGAAATTCTCAGACGTGTTGAGCAGGATATCTATGATAAAGAAGAATATAAGAAAGCACTTATATGGGTAAAAAATAATTGTAAGGAAGGAAAAGATCCAAATCCAGAGTATAGTGCACATACCAGAGAGCAAAAGGATAAAGAATGGGAATTTGTAATTAAGATGACCTTGATTATTCGAGACATTATGCTGGGAAACGAAAAATTGGAGCAAATGGGATTTAAAGAAGAAGCATTAGGCAGAAATGGTTTATTTGGTGGCTTTCAAGGACAGAGAATGTGGACAGACTATAAGCCAAATGGCGATTTTACAGAAGCAATGTTAAATTCTACGTTTGATTGGAATGGAAAAAAACAACCAACTGTTTTTGCTACAGAAAATGATAATTTAAATGGTCTTGCAATGATGTTCGGAAATCTTTTGACAGGTAAAGCAAGCGGATTTTCGGATGTTCGTTGTTATTGGAGTCCAAAAGCAGTAGAACGCGTGACAGGATGGAAACCTGAGGGTATAGCGTCAGAAGGATTTATACATTTGATTAATTCAGGTTCGACTTGTATAGATGCAACGGGGAAATCAAAAGATAAAGATGGCAATCCAGTAATGAAATCGTGGTGGGACATGGATGATATGGATATTCAGGATTGCCTTGGTGCGACCGATTGGTGTCCGGCTGAACTTTGCCAGTTTAGGGGCGGTGGATACTCATCGCATTTCAGAACAGATGCCCAAATGCCATTGACTATGGTCAGAGTTAATATTGTAGATGGGAAAGGGCCTGTAATACAAATTGCAGAAGGGTATAGTATTGTCCTTCCGGAAGAAGTACATAGCAAAATAGATAACAGAACAGATCCAACCTGGCCTACTACATGGTTTGTGCCGAGGATAAACGGAAACGGTGCTTTTAGAGATGTTTATACCGTGATGGCGAACTGGGGAGCCAATCATGCTGCTTTTATTCATGGACATGTAGGCGCAGATGTAATTACTATGGCATCAATGGTAAGAATACCTGTTGTAATGCATAACGTTGAAGAAGAAAATATATTTAGACCACATGTATGGAGCTCATTCGGGACAAAAGACATGGAAGTAGCAGATTCAGAAGCTTGTAAAGCATTTGGTCCATTGTATAAGTGAATTAAAAGATAAAGGTCACAATTCAGGAAAGAACAGTCGAAAAATGAGGTTGATGAAAGTATTAACAAGAAAAATTTAATATATTTAACTTATAAATTAATTTTATTGATAAAATAATCAATAAAATTAATTTTTTTATTGACATATTTAATAACTGGATTTATATTATAATAAAATAATAAATCAGGATGGTGAAGACAATGAAATATAAAGCTCCGGGCAAATGTCCCGTATGTGGTGAAAAACTTTCCATAACAAAGCTCAGCTGTCCCAAGTGCGCTACAGCCATTGAAGGAGATTTTCAGCCATGTGAATTCTGCCGTCTTCCGGAGGAAGATCTCGAGTTTGCCAAGGTATTCATAAGATGCCGCGGTAATATCAAGGATGTTGAGAAGGAATTGGGAATCTCTTATCCCACAGTACGCGGTAAACTGGATTCTGTTATAAGAGGTCTTGGATATGAAGTATCCTCCAGGGAATTGGTAAAAGAGAATGAAGATAAGACAGCTGCCAGAAATGAGATACTTGACCAATTATCAGAGGGCGAGATCTCCCCGAAAGAAGCAACGGAACGAATTAAAAATTTATAATTAACAGGAGGCTCAATCTATGAGTGAACAACAAAAAATATTGGAAATGATAGAAAAAGGACAGATTACTGCCGCAGAAGGCATGGAGCTTTTGGAAGCTCTGAATGTGACGAAGGAAGCAGAAATAATCCAGGGAGGTCAGACCGTAACAACTGCAGGACGCAACTATAGATTTCTTAAGGTAAAGGTTACATCGGAGAATAATTCTGTAAATGTTAATGTAAATATACCGATTCGTCTGCTGACTACCATTAGTGAAATTGCCGACAAGATGACGACTATGGTTCCAGCTGATGCCAGAAGGGAGATGGAAGCGAAAGGTATCGATATTTCCAGCATTGATTTTGCAAAGATAATCGAGGAAATCATAAATGGTACCGTGGATGACCCGAGTATCGTTGATGTGGAAGTCTGGGATGAAAGTCATAAGGCAATGGTAAAGGTGAAAGTATATGTCGATTAAGGGATTTCGCTTATTATGGATCAGGATCAGGACGACCAACAAGCGGTTCATAGATATTCCCTTTCCAATTCCGCTATATCTCTTTCAAGAGCTGCTGGATTGTTTTCTGGACTTACTGAGTGTCATATGTTTTTTTGTACCCAAAGAGCCTGATTCAAATCCATCTTCCCGAATTACGATCCATTCGGTGAAACTATTCGTTATCATGCTCATAAAACTGATAGATTCCTTGGGCGGGGAGGAACCTTATGATCTTGTTGATGTTACGACCGACCAGGTCCAGGTATTGATCAGAATCAGATAAAATATGTCTGTTGGAGGTAAAAAGATGAAATTATTCATAAAATATATATCTATCATAGCAACGATATATCTGCTGTCATTTGTATTGCACACGGTGTATATCGGAAGTATTCCGGCACTCCTTATTATGGGATTTGTGCTCTTGGCAGTAAACCTTATAGTAAAGCCGATTTTGCTGCTGATTACATTACCGGTCAACTTACTGACCTTAGGCTTATTCAGCTTTGTTGTAAATGCCTGGACGATTATGATTGCAGATCATTTTGTAACAAACATAAATATAGGAGGTTTTTTTAATTCACTGATAGCTGCTTTTATGATCCTGATCGTTTATCATCTGTTCAGAGACAGGAACAGGGTATCAAATTACTGAATAATAGTCTGCATGCCCGCCAGTATCTACCCTGGCGGGATTTTTTTAGTTCGTCCGGCATGGACGAACTCTTACGAGTGTTAAAAAAATAATAAATGTTGTAAATACAACAGAAATAAATAGGGAACTATAGTATAGTATTCTCATAAAACAAGAAAATTGGAGGTGTAAGTATGTCACAGACTTTGATAAAAAATATGAACCAGGAAGAAGTTCTCAATCTGGCAGAACAGGTATCTGTACAAAAAGGGCAGGTCGTAAGTAAAACGATAGCACAGAATAAAGCAGTAAGCATTACCATATTTGCTTTTGATCAGGACGAAGAGATAGGAACGCATGATTCCGAAGGAGATGCAATGGTAACCGTGCTGGAAGGTACCGGAAAATTTACGGTAGATGGAACAGAGTATGTTGTAAAACAGGGGGAAACTCTGATCATGCCGGCAAAAAAGCCACATTCAGTATACGCCAATGAAGCATTTAAAATGTTATTAGTGGTAGTATTTCCAATAAACGATAAACAATAAAACAAGAGGGAGATATAAAAATGGAACAGAAGATGTTTTGCTTTCAATGTGAACAGACAGCCGGTTGCTCAGGCTGTACCGGAAATGCAGGTGTATGCGGAAAGTCCGCAAATACAGCAAATTTACAGGATGAATTAACAGGAGCGATAGTGGGATTGGCAAGAACATGTGCACAGAATGCATATACTGAGAATACCACAAAGCTGATGGTAGAGGCATTGTTTACCACAATTACCAACGTTAATTTTAATGATGAAACCCTGAAAATACTGATTGAAAAAGTAAGAGTAAGAAAACAGGAAATTATTTCAGGAGGTGAAAATAGTACCTCAGATAATCATGATGTAAATGATTATGATATGAAGAATCTGTGGAATGCCACAGAAGATATTCGCTCCTTAAAATCTCTTATTCTGTTTGGAATCCGTGGAATGGCAGCTTATGCATATCATGCGGCTGTTTTGGGATATCAGGAGGAAGAGGTAGATCAATTCTTCTATAAAGCACTTACCCTAATTGGTTCCGATATGAGCATGGAAGAACTGTTGCCGGCCGTTCTGGAAGTCGGAGCAGTAAATCTGAAATGCATGGAACTGCTTGATCGTGCCAATACACAGACATTTGGTACTCCGGTACCGACAAAAGTTCCGTTAACAGTGGAAAAGGGCCCCTTTATTGTGATTACAGGACATGATTTATACGATTTAAAATTGTTGCTGGAACAGACAGAAGGAAAAGGTATCAATATCTATACGCATGGCGAAATGCTGCCGGCACATGCCTATCCATTATTAAAAAAATACACTCACTTAAAAGGAAACTTTGGTACCGCATGGCAGAATCAGCAAAAAGAATTCGATAACATACCGGCACCTGTCCTGTATACGACGAACTGCCTGATGCCTGTAAAACAAAGCTATGCAGACAGAGTATTTACAACGGAAGTAGTATCTTATCCGGAAATGGTTCATGTTGGTGAAGAAAAAGATTTTACACCAGTCATTGAAAAAGCACTTGCGCTGGGCGGTTATGAGACGAATCAGGAATTTACAGGAATCAATGGTGGAGATGTAGTTATGACAGGCTTCGGACATGGTACTGTATTATCGGTAGCGGATCAGGTAATCGATGCAGTAAAAGCCGGTGCGATCAAACACTTCTTCCTGGTAGGCGGATGTGATGGTGCAAAAACGGGCAGAAATTACTATACGGAGTTTGTAAAACAGACACCGAAAGATACCGTTATTCTTACTCTCGCATGTGGTAAGTAC
>JAEWWQ010000235.1 GCA_023458855.1 Bacillota bacterium | reverse complement strand
GGTATGATCAGATGAAAATTCGCTGTCAGGCAGATTGAAGTAGGTATAGTAGTACTTACCGTAAGCATCACCTAAGGAGTCGTCCCAGGAAGTATCTAAATTGTAGCAGGCATTCTCTAATCTGATAATATTCCATGCGTGGCTTCCGCCATTGGCAGTACCAGTACAGTAATAGCAAGGAATACCAAGTTCTATCATGAGATACTGGAATGCCCTTGAATAACCCGCACATACTGAAGAAGCATTTACCAGAGCGCTATAAGCACTTTGGCTCATATCTGCGGATTCATTGTAGGATACAAGATTCATCAAATAGTCATTTACATATTTTTCTTTTTCAATATCAGAGGAAAGAGAAGAGGCATTAGACAGAATAACATTAGCAGCGGAATCAAAATTAGCTCTTGCACTGTCAATTGTATTAGCAGTATCATTGAATATAAGCGTTATAGCTCTGACATTGCCCTGTGGTGTATAAGAATAACTATATTTGGTGTCTAACCAGAATAATTCTGGATGATCATTGTAAACTGCACTCATAACAGTATCCACTTCACTGCTGGCGATTGTAGCACATGGGGAAAAGGAAGCCGGATTGATGGCAAGTGCATTGGCATATACTTGTTTATAGACAGATTGCTGGTTTTCATTCAGCATATAGTAATATGGATAAAATACAGCATCAAAAGTATATTCTTCTCCTGTATTGGAGGCAGGGGCATCTGTATGTGCGCCATCCGTTGAATCATCTACTAATTGACCGGAACCATCCATAGGGATATAATCGGCTTTCAGTTCTTTGATAGATTCCGTGAGAGGTTCTAATTTTTCGGCAGCTGTTTCAATCTGTGCTGTGGCAGAATCAATTTTTTTAGTAACGGCATCAGAAGTATTCTCATCAGTGTGTTCTGAAAGAAAAGAGGTTGCCTGGTTAAAAAGGCGGGAATATTCATCCGGATATTCAACTCCTATATATAGCAAAGCAGAAATTCCCAAGGATGCAAATAGAATAAATAACAATTTTTTCATAGGAAATCCTTCCTTTGTGTAATATAATAATATATATTAGCATCGGATACCTGCTGTCTAGTATCCAACAAATTTTCATAATTATACCTTTTATATTATACCTTTAAAATATGTTTTTTTAATGAAAAACAGGAAAAAATAGTTAAGATCAGACTCTTTAACGAATAAATTCGGATAAGAATGTAAATATAGGTGACACTAAGAAGTGCAGTATGGAATTGCAGTGAGGTACAAAATGGATAGAAGAAGAGAATTGATAAGGGATATAAAACGCATTTTTCTTGTGACAGCTGCATCCGTTATTATGGCAGCAAATATCAAGAGTTTTGTACGTGCAGGAGGATTGATACCGGGAGGTTTTACCGGATTGGCGCTTCTGATCATAGAGGTGGGAAAGAATTTTTTTCATGTTTCACTGTCTTTTGCAGTTATAAATTTATTACTGAATTCTGTTCCGGTATTTATCAGTTTCAGGCTGATAGGGAAAAAGTTTACTGTATACTCTTGCATTATGATAGTATTGGCGAGTATACTGACAGATATGCTGCCGGTATATCCGATTACTTATGATATATTGCTTATTAGTATTTTTGGAGGTATTGTTAACGGAACGGCAATCAGTATGTGTCTTGTGGCGGATGCGACAAGTGGTGGAACAGATTTTATAGCCATTTTTTTATCAGAAAAATTCGGTATAGATGCATGGAATTATATCCTTGCTGCCAATGCAGTGGTATTGCTTGTTGCCGGATATCTGTTCGGATGGGATAAAGCTTTATATTCAATTATTTTTCAATTCACATCTACACAGATGCTCCATGTATGGTATAAGCGGTATAAGAAAAATACGTTATTTATTATTACAAATTCTCCTAAAGAGGTGGCTGATATTATTTATCGGTATACAGGACATGGTGCAACGAACACTGCCGGAGTCGGGACCCATGAGAACAAACCACGTACCCTTGTTTATTCCGTCATATCCAGCGAACAGGTAAAGAAAGTGATATCAAAAATAAGAGATGTTGACGAAAGTGTATTTGTCAATGTTATTAAGACAGAGCAATTAAATGGTAATTTTTATAAGAGACCAAATGATTAAAGGATTAGGATAGTGAGTAGGCTAAGGAAATCGTACAGAAGGGAATATACAGATGATACAGGAAATCAAACCACATAAATATAATAATGAATATATTCCAAGAAAATCGAAAGCGGATGATTATGCAGTTTATTGTATAGACAATAAAATTGCACTATGGAAATACGAAGATGGAAGTCTGAGAATACCGACAATTGCAGAAATAGAAGAATGTGGAGTAAAAACAGAGAAGCAATATCTTTTTAGTATTGATGATTCAGCATTTTATCTCGTTATCAATGAATATTTACTTTTGCCCCAGAAGGCAGAAATGTGTCAGGCAAATGTATTTAGAGAGTTAAAACCTGCTTATATGGCATTTGCCGGCGTTACAGCCATGCAATTATACAGATTTCGTAATACACATAGATTCTGCGGAAAATGTGGAGGAAGAATGATTCATAGTGTCAGGGAGCGGGCTTTTGTATGCGAAGAATGCGGATTGACTGAATATCCTAAAATATCACCTGCAGTCATTGTTGCAATTGCGGATGGAGATAAACTGTTAATGACAAGATATGCACAGGGAGAATATAAAAAATATGCTCTTGTGGCAGGTTTTGTTGAGATTGGAGAAAGCTTTGAGGAAACGGTGAGAAGAGAAGTATTGGAGGAAGTAGGGCTTACGGTGAAAAATATCCGCTATTATAAGAGCCAGCCATGGTCTTTCTCAGATTCCGTTATGATTGGCTTTTTTGCAGATTTAGATGGTGATAATACAATAACCATACAGGAAGAAGAATTGGAAGAAGCTGTCTGGGTGCCTAGGGGAGAAATCCCTGAGGCAGAGCGGAATATCAGTATTGGGCAGGAAATGATCGAGGCATTTCGTAATAATACATATCAGAAGAAGTACTGAGAAGACGGGTAAAGGAGAAGGAACGATGTATCAGGCAAAAGAGGAACGCTACGAAACCATGCAATATGTAAGATGTGGAAGGAGCGGAATTATGATGCCAAGGGTTGCACTTGGATTCTGGCATAATTTCGGTTCGGTGGATTCATTTGAAAATCAAAAAGCAATGGTGCATGAAGCATTTGATAACGGAATTACTCATTTTGACCTTGCTAATAATTATGGTCCCGTCTATGGTTCGGCAGAAGAAAATTTTGGACGTATCATGGAAAGCGATATGCGTCCTTATCGCGATGAGATGCTGATATCGACGAAAGCCGGATATGATATGTGGAAGGGACCATATGGTAACTGGGGTTCCAGAAAATATCTGATGTCAAGTCTGGATCAAAGTCTCAAGAGAATGCAGCTTGATTACGTAGATATTTTTTATCATCACAGACCCGACCCGGAGACTCCATTGGAAGAAACAATGGTGGCTTTGTCGGATATTGTCCATCAGGGAAAGGCGCTGTATGTTGGTATCTCGAATTATAATTCGGAACAGACCAGAAAAGCGGCAGAACTGTTAAAAGAAAATGGAACGCCATTGCTAATTCATCAACCAAGTTACAGTATGTTGAACAGATGGGTGGAAACAGATGGATTATTGGATACACTGAAAGAAATTGGAGCTGGATGCATTTGCTTTAGTCCGCTTGCACAAGGTGTGCTTACCAATAAGTACTTACATGGAATCCCGGAGGGAAGCAGGGCAAGAAGAAATCATTTTCTGAAAGAGTCCAATCTTACACCAGAACTGATTGCTAAGGTAAGTAAGTTAAATGACATAGCTGCAGGCAGAGGACAAACATTGGCAGAAATGGCACTTTCCTGGGTACTTCGGAAGAACAGGGTTACAACTGTTCTGATAGGTGCAAGTCGTGTGGAACAAATCAGTGATAATGTAAAAATTATAAAAAAGTTACAGTTTACAGAAGAGGAATTATCTTGGATAGATAACATCTTGAAAATGTGACAAATAGATAAAAAGATGAAAATATTCAGACAATAAAAAATATTTAAATATAGTTTTCAAATCATTCACAAAATGTTTACATCCGTACATTTTTTATCAATATCTATGTGATACTATTAGATAAAGGTGGGATGTGCGAATGAAAAAACGGACTTATGTTATCTTTTTTGCGATTATGCTGGCAGTTGCTTTATTAAATTTCATAGCATGGCATAGTACACAATTTTGCGACTTTTACGTAAAAAATATTTTTCCGTTATGGATCAACACATATGGAAGAATAACAGGATTATGTGCATTTTCTGTTGGAGAGATCATGATCGCAATAGGAGTCATAATGGTTATTTTGGCCATTATTTTGGGCTTCCTTGCAGTCATTTTTTTATTACTTGCAAGACATTCTGTAATATACGGAAAAATGAAAATGGTATGCCGATATTTTTATGGCAGTCTGGCAGGGGTCTTTGTCATTGTATCACTGGTTATGACATTGAATTGCTTTATCCTTTATCATTGTTCCACTTTTGATGAGAAGTATTTGCGTACAGAGACTGATGACTATACGCTTCAGGAACTGACGCAATTAAGAGATTATGTGGTCATGCAGGCCAATACGCTATCGACAAAGGTCGAGAGAGACAAGGAAGGGAAAGTTATATATAATGGAAGTATTCAGGAAACTGCTGTCAAAAGTATGCGGTCACTTGGAGAGCAATATGAGCAGCTTTCCGGTTACTATCCAGTACCAAAACCAATTATCACTTCCGGATTCTTAAGTCAGCAGCATATGAAGGGATATTATTTTCCGTTCTCGATGGAAGCTAATTATAATGATATGATGGATACAATGAATAAACCAGCTACAATGTGTCATGAACTTGCTCATTTAAAAGGTTTTATCTATGAAGATGAAGCAAATCTGATAGGATTTCTGGCATGTATTAATTCGGACGATATTATGTTTCAATATAGTGGGTATTTAAGTGTATTAAATTATATTGATAATGATTTTTATGAGGCAATTCATAGAGATAAAGCAATTTACAAATCGCATGTACAGATCAGCCCAACAGTGAAAAGAGATAATGTTTTTCTAACAGAAGATTCTTGGGAGAAAGTCGAAAGAAAAGCAGTTATCAAAACGGCGACTGCAAAGAAAATGTCGAGTGAATTTGTGGAGACAACTCTTGTATTGAATGGAATTGAAGATGGAAGCTTAAGTTATACCAGAGTAGTCGGCCTTATGCTTGATTATTATGATACCAATTGTGATGTTTATGAGAACGGAACATACCTGGTACAAGGAGAATAAATATTGTTTTCATTGAAAGCTATGCGTAGTGATGCATAGCTTTTTATAGTTTGCGCCCCATGGGCGCGCTCTAACGGGTGCAAGTCTCGAGCACACCTAGGTAACAAGGAAGTGCATAGCTGAACAGCAAGGGTGTTTATCGTAAGGTAAAATCTGAAGGAAGCTGTAGGCAAATCGCTGGTCTGACGAACAGAAATCACATATAAGGCTAGGTTCTGATTGGTAAGTCCGCTGTAAAGGATGAAGCCGTAAAGTTGCCATTTGTAGGAACAGAGTAAATGTGGCAGATATATGGAGAGAAAGAGCGCGCACCTTAAGCGTGGAGGTCTCACAGCGGTAACATTTACCGAGTAACATTATCTCATGAGAATCTTAATCAGGCATATCTGCAAGTCGTACGAAATAAAGGGGCAGAGGGTGTGGATGGAATGAAATACACAGACCTCTTAAGTGAACTGGATAAGGAAATGGAACAAAGGAGATAAAAGAATTGACATGTAGAAGTTGGGGCGTAAGTAACAGCTACAAGATAGAGAAATTGAATCAACTCATTAGGGGATGGATAAATTATTTTAAAATCGCTAGTATGAAAACCTTATGTGTAAAGATGGATTCTAACATTCGCTATAGATTACGTATGTGTATTTGGAAACACTGGAAAACTCCACAAAACAGAGCAAAGAACTTGATAAAACTAGGAATAAACAAATATACAGCATGGAAAGTAGCATATGCAGGAGCAAGAATTGCCTATGTATGTAACAAAGGTGTGTCATATGTTAAGTTGATTGAACCGCCGTGTACCGAACGGTACGCACGGTGGTGTGAGAGGTCGAAAGTTTTCATGATTTGTGAAAACTTTCGCCTACTCGATTGGGATGAATCAATAGGTTGACAAAGAAAGATAGAAAATGTAAATTGTTATTAGACTATTGGTCGAAAAAAGTGAAAGGAAAAGACTTTCACACCCCTGATTTACGCGAGCAACGAGCCAAAATACAAGCTGGCTTGCATTTGGCGACTGCCGCTGAAACTATTGAAACTCGCAAAGCGTGTTTCTCATAGTTATTCGTGCTGCTTTGTAGCGGCATGTCGGGAAGTGTGAGGGAATGAATATGCGAATATCAAAAGAGGCAATAGAAAGAAGAAATGAAATCCTAGATGTATCAGAAAAACTTTTTATAACAAAAGGGTATGATAAAGCGACAATAAATGATATTCTTGTAGAAGTTGGTATTGCGAAGGGAACCTTCTATTATTATTTTAATTCAAAAGAAGAAGTAATGGACGCCATTATTGCAAGAATTGTGGAAGAAGGTGTCCAGAAGGCAAAGCTTGTATTGGCTGATAATTCTATTCCGACCCAGGAGAAGATTGTTGCAATTATTCAATCTTTTTCCAGAAATGAAGAAAAAGATATAAAAATGTTGGAGCAGCTTCATCAGGTAGAGAATGCTATGCTGCATGTCAGAAGTCTGGTGCAGACCATTTTAGCAGCAGCACCATTACTTACTACAGTAGTAGAAAAAGGAATTGAAGAGGGAATCTTTCATACGCCGTATCCGAGGGAAAGTACGGATTTAGTTTTAGTGGCAGGTCAGACATGCTTTGATGAGGGTTTATTTCATTGGACGGAAGAGGAAGCAATTGCAAGAGCCAAAGCATTTATCCGAATGGCAGAGTTAACCTTTGGAGCAGAAGAAGGCAGTATGATGTGTCTGCTTCCTATTTTTTAAATTTGAGTGCTGCTAAAGCAGCAGGTGGGAGCAAGTGTGAAAGAAACACAATTTCACACTCCCTGATTTTGAGTGCTGCTAGAGCAGCAGATGGGAGCATTATGAAAAAAGCAGGTATTGTAGGTGGATTGGGACCGGCATCCACATTGGATTATTATAGGGATATTATTGCAGGATATATGGAACAGGCAAATACAGATCAGTATCCCGCTCTTGTTATTGATAGCATTAATATGACTGAAATGTTAGGGTATCTTGCAAAAGAAGATTTGGATTATTTAGCAGCAATGCTATTGGATTCCATTCACAATCTGGCACAGGCAGGTGCTGACTTTGCTGTAATCGCATCGAATACTCCGCATATTGTATTTGACGCTGTGAAAGAGAAATCAGAACTTCCCCTGGTCAGTATTATTGAAGCTACTTGTATATATGCTAAAAAAATGAATTATAAAAAGGTGTTGGTACTGGGTACTATGTTTACAATGAGTAATGGATTATACACCTTAGCTTTGGAGAAATATGGAATGGAAGGGATTGTAC
The DNA here is from genome assembly GCA_023458855.1 of Bacillota bacterium. Taxonomy (GTDB): domain Bacteria; phylum Bacillota; class Clostridia; order Lachnospirales; family Lachnospiraceae; genus SZUA-378. The sequence goes on along the minus strand of JAEWWQ010000235.1, from coordinate 1,049 downwards.
CAGATACAGAAGGGAAAAATATGGTTCATAATATAATTTTTCCCAAGTTGGAAAATGGAATTGTTGTTCCGGAAGACAAAGAAAAAATGCTGCAGTTGATTGATAGGATGGTAATAGAATATAAAGCAGATGCAGTCATACTTGGATGTACGGAATTACCGCTTATGATACATCAAGAAGATATTGCGACACCCGTTTTAAATACGGCAGCAATTCATGTAGAGGCGGTTATTGGTGAATTACTGGCAGAATAATATGTAGTTTAACTAAAAAATAACAGTAGGAGAAAGAACAAGGCAGAATGAATACATACGCAATTGAAGATATCAAAGAATTATTTGTATTTGGAAGAACAACAAAGAGGAGAAATCCGTTAACACTATTTTGGACAGGCAGTGGCATTGAATGCAATGTGAAAGCTTCAGAATTATGGGTGGAGGTAGAATCCGATTATAGTATGTATGAACCATGGATCAGTATTGTGATTGATGGGGCATATGTAAGCCGATTCATGTTATCAAAAGGAAAACAATGGATATGCTTATTTCGTGGCATGAATCCGGAAGCAGTAAAAAATGTAAGAGTACTAAAAGATGTGCAGGCGATGTCGGTGGATTCGGAACACTGCTTACAAATTCATAGCATGAAAACCGACGGTATATTTGAAGCAGTTTCAGAAAAGCCATACAAAATAGAATTTATAGGAGATAGTATTACATCGGGCGAAGGCAGTATTGGAGCAAAGATAGAGGAAGACTGGATATCAATGTGGTTCAGTACTCAGAATAACTATGCGGTTATGACAGCAAATGCACTTGATGCCGATTACCATATTATTTCTCAAAGCGGCTGGGGTGTCTATACAAGCTGGGATAATGATCCGCATGGCAATATACCTGATTATTATGAAAAAGTATGCGGTTTGATTCAGGGAGAACGCAATAAAGTATTGGGCGCAAATGATGATTATGATTTTCAATCATGGCAGCCGGATGTAGTTGTAATCAATCTGGGAACTAATGATGATGGAGCATTCAATTCACCGGAAT
>JAEWWQ010000234.1 GCA_023458855.1 Bacillota bacterium | reverse complement strand
CTATATGCTCATCATTTATAATAATCTGCCCTTTCGTCGGCGCCTCCAGCCCGGCAAGCATATTCAGAAGCGTTGATTTTCCGGAACCCGATGTCCCTACAATTGCACAGAATTCTCCCTTATAGATTGAAAAATCGACCCCATTCAACGCAAGAACCCTGGTGTCACCTACCCGGTATACCTTATATAAGTCCTTTACCTGAATAACAGCTTTTTTTCCCATGCCCACTTCATCTCTCCCCTTGTATCAGCTACTTTATCATATACATCATATCATATATTATTCTAATTGAATTTTAGTTTTTTCTTAATTCTTTTTAATAAAAAAGCCGGCACCGGAGTGTCAGCTTTTTTTAATTTTCTTAAATTAATGGGTATTTATCTGTGAGTTTTTTTACAATTGCACGGGCTTCGTCTAATTTTGCTTCTTCCCCTTTTACCACCAATGAAATTGCTTCGGCAATTCTTTCCATATCTTCGGTATTCATACCTCTTGAAGTTACCGCAGGAGTTCCCAGACGAATACCACTTGTAACAAATGGTGATTTTGGATCATTTGGAATCGTATTCTTATTTGCAGTAATATGTGCCTGATCCAATAGCTTCTCAACAGCTTTTCCCGTCAGATCAAATGGTGTCAGATCCATTAACATCAGATGATTGTCCGTACCACCTGAAACGATCCTGATACCTCTGTTTATAAGGCCTTTGCACAAAGCCTGTGCATTATCTACGATGTTTTTCTGATATTCTTTAAAATCATCCGATAATGCCTCTTCAAAACAAACCGCCTTCGCAGCAATCACGTGCATCAGAGGTCCTCCCTGAATACCTGGAAAAATAGCTTTATTAAAGTTATATTTATCAGCTGCTTCCTGATTGCATAAGATCATACCGCCGCGTGGTCCGCGAAGTGTTTTATGTGTTGTTGTCGTAACAACATCCGCATACGGAATAGGATTCGGATGAAGCCCGGCGGCCACCAGACCTGCTATATGAGCCATATCCACCATTAGGACAGCACCAACTTCATCTGCTACTTCCCTGAACTTCTTAAAATCTATTGTTCTTGCATAAGCACTTGCACCGGCGATAATCATCTTTGGATTGGTTTTCAATGCAATTCTTCTTAATTCATCATAATCGATAAAGCCCTGGTCATTCACGCCGTACGGCACTACCTTAAACCATTTTCCGGACATATTGACCGGACTTCCGTGTGTTAAATGTCCACCGTGATCGAGGTTCATGCCCATAATGGTATCACCTGGATTCAGTACGGCAAATTGAACTGCCATATTTGCCTGTGCACCAGAGTGAGGTTGCACATTCGCATAATCGCATCCAAATAATTTTTTTGCTCTTTCAATTGCAAGATTTTCTACTACATCAACACATTCGCAACCACCGTAATATCTTTTTCCCGGATAGCCTTCTGCATATTTATTCGTAAGGGGACTTCCCATAGCTGCCATAACTGCTTTACTTACCCAGTTCTCGGATGCAATTAACTCAATATGATTATTTTGTCTTTGTTGCTCATCCATAATTGCCTGGGCAATTTCAGGGTCTACATTCTTTAACTCTTCTAACGAATACATTTTTTTGCCTCTCTTTCACTCTGGTTTTCATTATTTTAGCAAAGACATATCTTTCGTCTTCTTTGCGTATAGTATAAACATTGTTATCTATAAATGCAAGCACTTTCTTACTTTAGTGCGTTACATTGAAACTATCATTACGATTACCATTAAGAAAGAATTAATAAAAAAATTATCACTAAGAATACTATTTCTTTTTGAAATGATGTATAATACCAGATATTAATTATTATATTTGTGTTCAGTTACATTGTTCCATTATATTTCCGATGCCATTTTGAATAGAAAGGATCTTTATTATGAGGCAGTTTTGTACAAAATATAAACATGCGGTTCCGCTTATTGTCTATGCCTTTATTTATATTACCTGGTTTCTCGCTCTGGAAAAACGAAATATCAGTAACTATACTCTGATACACATGCGGATAGATGACTATATTCCTTTCTGCGAACTATTTGCAATTCCCTATTTCTTATGGTTTGCATATGTCTCCTCTATCGTCTTGTATTTATTCTTTACTGATAAAAGAGAATATTACAGAGTATGTCTTTTCTTATTTACCGGAATGACCATCTTCCTGATTGTATCTACCGTATTTCCGAATGGACAGCACCTGAGACCTGCTTCTTTTCCACGCAACAATGCATTGACCCATTTGGTTGGATTCCTGTACCGTATTGATACCGCAACCAATGTCTGCCCCAGCATTCATGTATATAATTCCATCGGTGCCCATATTGCAGTTGCAAAAGCATCCAGACTCAATAACAGAAAAGGGATTCAGACAGTATCTTTTATTTTAAGTCTTAGCATCATACTCTCTACTGTGTTCCTAAAACAGCACTCAGTGTTTGATGTGATAACCGCATGTATTATGGCAATTATTGTATATACGGTAGTATACGTAATTGATTATACATCCATTTCCAGTACTGCTTATCAGCAAAGGCAAAGTGAAAATGTTTGATCCTGACAGGGCTGATGAACCGGTACATTGTTTTACCTGTTTTGAGCTATGAGAAAGGCGCTTATCCAAGCTTTCCGGATAAGCGCCCTTTATTATTTCTTTTCATACTAATTGAACTTAAAGAATCTCTGACAGATTTTATATCCTTTTACGGAGATCTTTCTTCCGCCTTTTCCCGGAAGATTCATAGAACTTCCCAGGATTCCATAACGCAATTTATAAAATAAAAACCTGTCCTTCTGTTTCAGATAGTGCCATAATTCTTTTTTCTTCTCCAGATTCTCCTCTGTTTCAGACCGGATCAGCATAATAGAGGAAATTGTCGTAATGATATCCAGATAATCAATCATATAAGAACGTAGTTTTTTATTCATGTATCCGGTATTTTTTATTTTGACCATATAGTCAATCATTAATTTATTTACCCGGATCTGCTGGTCGATCCTTCCAATCATTACCTTCTCATTTACTGACTGATCTTCCCTTCCAATAAAATAACGGTAAAAGTTTACATCCAGATAATACATATTTTTGACATATGGCAATGGCTCGAACACAAATATGTTATCCACATAAAAAGTATGCTCCGGTAAGTGTAATCCACACTCACGCAATAACTTTGTCCTATAAATTACGGAATGCATCAGAATGTAGTGTCCTTTTCTGAAATGACGCACCTTATTCCAGGTAAACATCTCATCTTTGGGAAGCGTATATCTATACGACATGACTTTGTGTTTTTCTTCTCCTACCTTCTCATAGACGAAATTACTAATCAGCATATCCAGAACTTCCGTTCCACCGACCAATTCCCGTAATGTTTCAAGTATCTTCATATAAGCACTATCTTTTACCCAGTCATCACTGTCAACAACTTTAAAATAGAGACCGCTGGCATTTTCTATTCCGGTATTCACTGCGGAACCATGACCGCCGTTTTCTTTGTTGATTGCTTTCACAATGGTAGGAAATCTTTCCTGATATTCTTCTGCTATCTTCTGCGTATCATCGCTGGATCCATCATTTACGATCAATATTTCCACGTCTTCTCCGCCAATCAGCAAAGATTCAATACATTTTTTCATATATTCCTGTGAATTATAACAAGGAATTGTAATTGATAATAACTTCATTTTCTATCCCCTATCACTCTTTTTGATACTTACTATTTCCCAATTTAATATCCAAATACCTGGTATAAGCCATAAATGCTGCCGGTATCGGATATGCTTCTTCTGTCTTCTTTTTTTCAATGAGTTCCAAGCCCTGTAGATCTGCATATTCATCGGGTCTGTCCAGTTCATCTACCCGAATGGCATAACCAATCATATGCCACTCTTTATGGGTGAAAATATGTTTGCTTCTTTCAAGTTCTTTAATATGAATCGGATGAAATCCCAGATTTTCCACATAAGTAATTACCTGTTGGTCCGAATGGATTCCCTCCATGGACGGAAATTCATACAGACCGGCAAGTAAACCTTTGGACGGTCTCTTTCTGATTGCTACTTTTTCTTCGTCCTGGATGAGCAAAATTGTTTTTTCTTCTATTATACGCGGCTTCTTTTTCGCTTTATGCGGGAGTTCCATAACTCTTCCCTGTTTTTTTGCCTCACAAAAAGTACTCCACGGGCACTCGCCGCATTTTGCCATTCCGTTCGGGATACATACTACTGCTCCCAGTTCCATTAATGCCTGATTGAATGCACCCGGTCTGTCCTTGGGCATAATTGCAAGCAATGCTTCCTCATAACACCGCTTCACAGACTGACTCAGAACATCGCTGTCATCTGCCGTCACCCTTGCAATCACTCTCAGTACATTGCCATCAACGGCAGGGTGTGGTCTCTGATAGGCAATAGAAGCAATTGCACCTGCGGTATAACTTCCGATTCCCGGCAATTCCAATAAAAGAGGAACTTCATCCGGAAGTTCTCCTTTATAGTCTTCAACAATATATTTTGCTGCCCGCTGCAGATTTCTGGCCCGATTATAGTATCCTAAACCTTCCCATAACTTCAATAGTCTGTCCTCATCTGCGGCTGCCAGATCCCGGACCGTGGGAAGTTCTGTCATAAACCGCTCAAAATATGGTTTTACCGCCTCTACTCTGGTCTGCTGCAGCATAATCTCTGAAATCCATACTCTGTACGGCGTCGGCTTCTCTCTCCAAGGCAATACCCTCGCATGCCCGTCATACCACTGCAATAGAGGTTTTACTATATGCTCTAATTCAAACATGCCTCTCTCCATTATCTTCTCAACTTGTTATATCAAAATCAAATATTTTTCTCAACTTATTTTTCAAAATCTTTAACAAAATTTAATATTCTTTTATCGGAA
>JAEWWQ010000233.1 GCA_023458855.1 Bacillota bacterium | reverse complement strand
CTTAACACGACTTCCTCTGGCAAAATAGCCGGAAGAAAAACCTAATGTCTGGAAAACCCTTATTTATAAGCTTTTTTCAGCCTTTCTATTTATCCACCCTTGACATCAATACCGCACATTCCACATGCACCGTCCACGGAAACATATCGACTCCCGCTGCTTTCTTAACCTGGTATCCTTTCTTCGTGAAGTACTCCAGATCTCGTGCAAGAGTGATGGGATTACAGGAGATGTAGATAATTTTCTCTGGTGCCAGTTGGGCACAGGCGTCGATAAACTTCTCGTCGCTGCCTGCTCTTGGCGGATCCATAAAAATGACATCAATCTTTTCTCCGTTGTCCTCTGCTACTTCTGAGATAAAGTCACTTGCATCCCTGGTATAAAAATCTATGTTCCTGATGTTATTCCGCTTCGCATTGCTTACTGCATCACGAACCGCTTCAGGATTTAATTCCACACTGATTACTTTTTTCGCACAATCAGACGCAATCATTCCGATCGTTCCGATACCGCAATACGCATCCAGAATTGTTTCGGCTCCAGTCAATCCTGCAAAGTCAATTGCCTTCTTATATAGCACTTCTGTTTGTATTGGATTCACCTGGTAGAAAGACTTTGCTGATATACGGAATGTCTTACCGCATAAAATATCAGTAATGAATCCTTTTCCATATATGATCTGTTCTTTCTCTCCGAGAATCATACTTGTGTTTTTATAATTCTCATTAATAATGATTGTCGTAATCTCCGGATGCACTTTGCGAAGTGCTTTTACAAAATTATTCTTGGAAGGCATGATTGTACTGGATAGAACCAGGACCACCATAATCTCACCGCTTTGGAAGCCCTTTCTTACCAATGCATGACGAAGTAATCCATACCCGTTATCTTCATTATAAGTCTTGATCTTAAAAGAAGGTAGTAAGTCACGAATGGTCAGTATGATTGCAGATGCCTTTTTATCTTCAATTTTACAATTTTCAACTGGTATGACTTTATGGGTGCCAGCTTCATATACACCGCAATAGGGACCTTTTTTATCATGTGCAAATACAGCATGTACTTTATTTCGATAGTGATATGGATTTTTCATACCAATCATTGGGTCGAGTTTACAATACATGCCTATGCGACTTTGCAGCTGCTTTTGTTTCTGCGCCAGATGTGTTTCATATGGCTCTTCCTGTCCCAGACATCCTCCACACTTTTCATAAATTGGACATCCGATATATTTTTTCTTAGCAGGTCTGATTTTTCTATTTTTCTCTGTCGCTGATTCTACACAGACACTATCGCCTTTACTTTTATCGTACTTTTTATCATCGATTCCCTTTTGTTCTGCACTTCTACGTTTATCAGATCTGCTGTCATTCTTTTTCCCTCTTTTAGAATCACTGCTCTCTGAGGCATTCCATTTCTCTCTATATTTTTTATATGGCTTTGCCATCTCTTCTCTTCTATATGCCATCTTACAATCCTCTATTCTATGACGTTCCAATTACTTTTCACTCTATGACGTCTTTTTTCCATAACTTTCAAATAACATGTTCTTACTTTTTCTGGGCATCCAGCATCTCACGCAGCGCATCTTCGCTCACACTTATCCAGGCATCTTCTTCCTCTGCATTGAATCCCAGATACTCGCATAGCGTACGTGTTTCATCGCTGATCCCCCATTCATAGCTGTAGTCATCAATTGCTTCAAATTCTATTTCACCTGCAAGATACTTTTCTTTAAATGTCATCGTTCTTTTCCTCCCTGTTTTCCTGTTGTCTGACCTCATTCTTTAAAGCAATCGTTCAAATAACTCCATCAGTTCATAATTTGTCCGGTCATTCAGCAGATTATTCTTATAGTCATTCCATGATTGTAGTGTGTTTGCACATTCTCCGCAGATATCCACACCGATAATCTGTTCCTGTTTGCATATAATCCGTACAAGTGTCTCTAATTCTTTTAAGGACATACTGCCTTGGTCCCAGTTTGTAACCGCAGAATCTGTGTCCAATACATCTTTATCTATCGATAGATACACAGGCTCCTTTACATGCTTTTGGGCAAATATACGCCATGTTTCAATATGATTTACACTCTCTTCATTATAGCAGACCATTCTGTCTCTGTATATTTCATCAATGTTTTCTATCAACTCTTCCCTGGCACCAAGTAATACTACTTTCTGTATATAAGGATTCGTATCTAACACTGCCTTTACCCAACAACCGCATGACATCAGGTTACCAAACAGTGATGGCTGCATATCCGGATGATGATCCAGCACTAGCAGCACAAACGGTTCTTTCACTTTATCCAGCCATAATTTACTCACATAATGATAGTTCCCGGAATCTATAAAATGAATACCGTAGGGACTGCAGTTCTTTATCTTATCTATAATAGCAGTTAATGCCTCCGTATCACAATAGCAATCTGTTCCCCGAATATCTGTACAATCGATCCATCTGTAATTACCCTGCCTGTAGAAACGTTCCTGTTCATAAATATGAGAAAAATTCATGACAACTACTTCTGCGGATACCCCTTCATTATCAAACTCAGGTATAAAACTTTCCGAGGCAGTCTCTCCCTCCTGGATAAAGCCATTCTCTACACCTAATTGAATTGCATAATCAATTAAGGCATCATATTCTTTCTTTTTCACCCTGTGCTGCAATTCCGGATATGCCAGCAGCCCAGGCATCGGTGTATATTGATTCATCATACTTATATAGATCGTATTCCGATACGTCTCATACAGATATTTGACAAGATGTTTCGAGTCTCTCAACTGACCCGGTAAGAGTAAATGTCTTACAATAACACCCTTTTGCATAATGCCCCGCTCATCAAAGACCGCTTCTGGAATCTGCCGTACCATCTCTGCAAGTGCCTGTGATGCATAGATAAAATAATTCTCTGCATGAGAATACTTTTGAGATAATTTATTACTCATATACTTCATATCAGGAAGATAGATATCCACAATCCCCTCCAACTGTTGTATTGTTTCCTTTTTTTCATACCCACTTGTGTTATATACTATGGGTATACGCAATCCCTCTTTTCTCGCATGGGTCACTGCCCATATAATCTGAGGAACAAAATGAGTCGGCGTTACAAGATTGATATTATTTGCACCCTTTTCCTGCAGTTCCAAAAAAATATCACATAATCTGCCAGGTGTAATTTTTTTTCCGCATTCTCCCTCTGAAATTGCTGCATTCTGGCAAAAAACACATCCAACCGGACAGCCACTGAAAAAAACTGTTCCCGACCCCGCTTCTCCTGAAATACAGGGTTCTTCCCACATATGTAATGCTGCTCTCGCAACTACGATTTCTGCTGTTTCCTTGCAGACTCCTTTTTGTCCCTTATTTCGGTTGACATGACAATCTCTGGGGCATAAAGTACAATCTTCTAAAACTTCAATACTCATATTGCACACTTTCTCATTTCGTATTTGGCTCGTTGCCATAGTACATGGCTTCGTCGGTTCTCACATATAATCACCTCCGAATCCCATGATAGAAATAAGCAGGGATTCAGAATCCCCGCCTTCTACTTTCTTTATTTATTGTTTCTGTGATAACAAATCATCGTAGCTTTCATCTTTACATTTCTGGCAAAATTCTTCCATTGGTATAGGTTTTCCATAATAAAATCCCTGCGCTTCGTCACATGCAATTTCTTTTAGGAACTGTACTTGTTCCTGTGTTTCTACGCCCTCACAGATTACTC
>JAEWWQ010000232.1 GCA_023458855.1 Bacillota bacterium | reverse complement strand
TGCGTAGCTGTCCCTTTGGGAACATGTAACCCTCCTGCTGTTACATGATTGCTACACATGATCATTTATTTCAATATTTGATCTTTAACAGGCCTGTCCTAACCAAAACTCTGAAATAAATCATCATTTTTTACTAGGACTGAGTTAGCGGAATCCCTTGATTTTACTGGCTCCGTGCTAACGTAACCTTATTATAACTCCATCCCCCCACTCCATCATGAGTGCTGCGCTGCCGGTCGCAAATGGTGTAGCAAAGGAAGTTCCCGTATACATTTCGTATCCTCCGTCTCTGGATGTCGAAGTAATATTTACACCCGGCGCCACGATATCGGGTTTTACATTAATTGCCCCAATCTGCAAAAATCCATATCGCTTTTCCACATAACCTCGCCCTGAAAAGTCCGCATACGAATCATAGGTGATATTGTAGGCTCCAACCGTTATGACCTTCTGAGCTGTAGAAGGAATCGTCAGTGTCACTTCCGGTGTAGGTCTATAGAATCTGGTATCCTTGTTCAATACATTTTCTGAAGGAAGATAGTAATAGTATTCACCGTTCGTTACATTGACAGGATCCATCCGGAATGTCCATACACCGGAATCTATAAAGTTTTCCACTGGAATGAAATCCAGATATATTTCCTGACTTGTTGCATAGGGTGTAGGTTCTCCCACATATACAAGTATTCTGGTGTTCATCATACGAATCGCATTTTTACCGGGAAATTCCAGCGGAATCTGTCTTCTCGAGCCATCCGGTGCCTGTATGGTCAATATAAAGTTGTCGGTATAATTTTTCCATAGCTGCACATTTATGGAACTTTCATAGGGTGCTATCGCCAGCTCCACGATTTCTTCTACTCTTAGGGGGGGCACAGTTGTCTGTAGCTTCCCCGCTACATGCCCTGCAGCCGCACCTTCATTTCCACTTCCTACACAAATTACACTCTTTCCTATCTCTCCCACATTATCCATGTATCGTTCTAATAAGGAAGTCCCATTATGTGCTCCGTATGTATTTCCAAAACTCAGATTCACAGCAATCGGTTTTCCATAATAGATCGCCCTGTTTACTACGAACACAAGTGCACGCATCAGCTCTGTCGTCCTTGGAAAGCCTTCTCTCCTGGGAGAACCTAATTTTACAATTAATAAATCACTCTGCGGTGCAACTCCCTGGTATCTCCCGCCCTGCTGATTCCCGTTTCCTGCTGCAATTCCTGCTACCGCAGTACCATGCCCCGATACATCCAGACTTGGAACCAACTGGAACATCTGTGCTTTTGTTTGCTGAGCCAAGGCTTCATCAATACGCTCCCTTGTAAATACTGTACCCGTAGCAAACCCTTCTGGCGGATAAAATCCTTTTGCCGGATCACTGGCAATACTTTGATCCCACAATTCCAGAATCCTGCTGGTTCCGTCTGGATTGCGAAAATCCATATGATCATATGTAATCCCGGAATCAATAACTGCCACAATCGTTCCTTTTCCTGACAGAAATGGGCTCCGTGTGGTAAGCGGCAAAATACAAGAGGCCCTTTTTCCCTCTGTTACTGAGAAAAACAGCCTCTTTGGTTTTTCAATATATTCTACTTCTTCTAAATTTGCAAAGCTCTCAATCAAGCTTTCCGGAATCGTTACGATTGCATAACCATTTGTCAGAATTTCTACCTGAACCAGCTCATTTGCTGCTCTGGAAATGTCTCCATGATATTTTACGATCAGTTCCCATGTCTTATCCTCTTTATCATATCCGACATTTAAATCTAATGACTTATCTCTTTCTTCCATACTGGAACCGATACTGAGATTCAATTGGTTTTCAATTTTTTGATTATCCATCCAAAACACGCATTCTAATGATTTCTCTATATGATATTATACATATGCGTCCCGCCTCCTGTTCGTCACTCTCCCCCTTCTTTGTATATGGGATTCAAATATATCTCACTCTTGTTATTATCAGATTATTTATATTTAATTGTAAAAGCCATAGAACTTGGCTTCGTTAATTTGCACATATTCATCCAAAACAAAAATTGATGCAGAATATAGTTTGATGAGCAACTGTATGAAGCTGCTGGCACTTAGAGCATGTATTTTATGCTCTTATGTACCACTGCAGCTAAATCCAAGCGGGAGCGCGTTGCGAATGAACTATATTGTGTATCAATTTTGTAGTAACATAAATCGTGCAAATTGACGAATTCATAGTTCTTTACTTTTGAATCTTCATCGGATCACTTCATACCCGCAATAGGATAATACCAGTTCACTGAACATTGCATTTGCCCATGAAAACCACTCTCTTGTATATTGTGTGGCATCATCCACACATACCCCTTCGTGCATCATACAGGTTCCGCCATCTGTCTGTTTCAATTGTTCAATAATGTCTCTTTTACTCTTCTTATCACTGCATGTCAGTCCTTCCATTGCTTTGGAGATATGCCATACATATTTTTCCGGCGTATGCGGGCTTCCAATGCCCTTTAATTCTTTTCCTTCAAAATAGAACGGATTCGTTTCACTTAAGATCATCCTTCTGGTATTCTGGTAAAACACATCGCTTTCCTCGCAGAATCCGAGATATGACATGGATAACAGACTTTCTATATCGTTCAGTAACTTTCCAATACGTTCTTTAATAAGTACCATCAAAATATCCTCCATTATTTGCTCATTATAGCATGAAAAGACTAAACCTCAAAACTCCAAAATTCAGGAATTTTTTCAGTTTAGTCTTAACATTTTTCAATACTTTATTTATTTAGAATTCATCAGCAATCCTGGCTGCGATATCCGGATAATTCGTAATTATCGCATCTACTCCTGCCTTGCACAGACTACGAATGTCCTCTTTCCTGTTTACGGTCCAGACATGAACCGCAAGATTATTTTTTCTGCAAAGCTCCATATACTCTGCTTCCTGCAAATGATAATACGCCGGATGAAGTGCTTCCACTCCCAATCGACTGGCATATTGCTGTATTCCGATCCAGCCGTCCGCATATAACAGCCCTGTTCTGCTTTGGGGGCTCAATTCTTTAATCCTGCATATGGTCTGATGATGAAAAGAGGAATACCACACCCTTTCTTCCATTCCCATGTTTTTCGTAACTTCCAGAACGCGTTTTTCAATATCCGGATACATTACGATACCTGTTTTCAATTCTACATTAATCATCAGATCTGTTGGTTTCAGAATATGATATACATCCTGAAGGCATGGTATTTTTCCATTGGAATATTCTTTCAGTTCCTCCAGAGTATAATCCTTTGCCAGGCCTTTTCCCCTTGTTACCCTGTCTATACTCTCATCATGAATTACTACAAGTTCGCCGCTCTTACAGATCTGAACATCCAGTTCTACTCCGTCCGCACCCTGACTGGCAGCAAGTTCAAATGCCTCCAGCGTATTTTCAGGCGCATATCCGGATGCTCCTCTGTGAGCCCAGATTTTTATATCTCTCATCTAATCTCATCTGCTCTCTTATGACTAACTATTTAATAAATTGTAATCTTCAATGGATTGATTAATATCCGCCGCCATCTTTTCTACCGCTTCTTCCGGATTTTGTTTTCCATTTAACATATTTTCAATTTCCGTTTCAACAGTTTGTCTTGCTTCCGGAAATACACTTAACAGAGCACCGGCATATTCAGGTGCTGAATCATGCAGCTGGTCGATTGCTGTCTGGAATTGCGGATACTTTGCAATATTATCCTTAAATACTTGTTCCTCATGTGCTTTTGTTGTAATTGGAAAATATCCTGTCTGCGCATTCCAGTATGCCTGTGATTCTGCAGATACCAGAAATTTTACAAATTCCCATGTGGCTGCTTTCTTCGCATCATCGCCGCTGTCGATTGCCCAGAGAGAAGCACCACCGATTGAAACTCCGCCTTTATCTGAATCCGTTATACTTGGAAAATAAGCAGTTCCTACCTCAAATGTACCATTTACATCTTCTAAGATCTGTTTTAACGAAGCGGTAGAACCCAGTGTCATTGCAGATTTCCCTGCCGAAAAGTCAGCAAGACCGGCGTCTCCGCCACGACCTACATTAGGTGCAGCTCCTGCATCCGCTAATTCTTTCCATGCTGTCAGTGTCTTAAGTGCTGAACCGTTACTGTCAAATTCAACTGCTGTTGCGGCTTCTTCACGTCCATTTCCATTATTCACATAATGAGCACCCTGCTTACATGTAAATTGTTCAAAAAACCATCCATAGATGCCAAGAGAGATAGCCTCGCCTGCCCCGCCTTTACTTGTAAGATCACTTGCTATTTCTGCTATTTGCGGAAGACTCTCCGGTATTTTATCCACACCAGCTTTTTCAAATATATCCTTATTATAATATAAAATTGGTGTCGATGAATTAAATGGCATGGAATACAATTTGTTATCCACTGTATAGTATGCCGCGATATTTGGCTCAATCTGTGATACATCATAGCCGTCCGCATCAATCAGATCCTGCATCGGTACGATCCAGCCGGAATCAATCATAAAGCGGGTACCGATATCATATATCTGCACAAGATCAGCTCCCATATTTCCAAGCTGTGCGCTCTTCAATTTATTAATGGCATCATCATAATCTCCCTGATACTCTGCCGTCACCGTAATTCCATTCGTATTTTCTTTATTGAATTTATCTACAAGAAAATCAAGCGCTTCTCCATTTACGCCGCCCATGGCATGCCAAAAGGTAATTTTGGTACCATTCAGATCCATTTTTGCGCTCGTTGCCGCTGTATCTGCAGAAGCTTCTGTAGTCTCTGCCGCCGGAACTTCCTGTTCTACTGTTGCTTCTGCATTTGTGGACTGTGTGGTACTGGCTGCCCCACAGCCTGTAAGAGAACTGATTGCCAAAACTGCAGACAATAATAACGTAATGCTCTTTTTCTTCATTTTTCTTAATCTCCTCATCTTTTTTGATTTACGCGGGCAACAAACTGCCGCGATAGTTTATAGTAAGCAGTAAATTGCTTATTACCTATCCTTTCACTGCCCCCTGGAACATCCCTCGTATTAATTGCTTCTGTCCTGCAATAAAAATTGAAATGGATGGCAGTATTATCATGATAACACCTGCAATCATAAGGGTTATGGACTGCCCATCTACGGCATTCAGCATTCCGATGCCAATCTGCACGGTCCTCATTTCTTCTGATCCTGTCACAAGTAACGGCCATAAATACATATTCCATGCATTGATAAAAGTATAGACTGCCATTGCTCCGATGGCCGATTTGGTCAACGGAAGTAATATGGTAATGATAAATCGTAAACTGGAACAACCATCTATTTTAGCAGATTCATACAGAGAAACAGGAAATGATAAATAAAACTGTCTGAACAGGAATATGCCCATCGCAGAGGTTAAGTATGGAACGATCAGAACTCTATAGGAATCTAACCATCCCCAGCTGCTTACTGTTAAATAATTAGAAATAATGGTTGCCTCACCCGGTATCATCATCGTAGCCATTACTAACATAAACAGTACGTTTTTCCCTTTAAAATCAAGAAAAGAAAAGCTGAATGCTGCAAGAGAACACGATATGATCTGTCCAAACGTAATGAGACCTGCAACCAGAAAGGAATTAAAAACAAATTTTATAATCGGCACTCTTGTAATTGCATCCCGGAAATTTTGCAATGTCGGTTTTGTGGGAACCAAATTGAATTTCATGGTAAACAACTCGCTCGAAGGCATAAAGGCGATACTGACTGCATAAAGAAGCGGGAGCAATACAAATATTCCTACTGCAGCATTGGCCAGTAACCTTGTTCCCATCTCCACCCTCTTTTTTCTTGCCTGTCTTTCCTTCATCATTTCCTTCAGACTTGCAATTTCTTCTACCGTCATTTTTTTCTTTACAACACTTTGTTTTGCCGGAATTCCTATTGTATCCATTAATATTTCACTCCCCTTTTTTCCATCCGGAACATCATCAATGTGAGAATCATAATAATCAAAAACAGAATTACCGACTGTGCTGCCGCACTTCCAAATCTGTAATTAAAAAAGGCATCTCTGTAAATAGAAAAAACAATTAAATTTGTAGACTCTCCCGGTCCTCCCTGCGTCAGAATCTTGACCTGCCCGAAAGATTGAAATGCCTGAATAATATTTACCACCAGCGTATAAAACATGATTGGAGCAAGACCCGGTATCGTTATTCTGAAAAATTTCTGAACATTACTTGCGCCATCTACCGATGCACGTTCATAAATTGTCTCGTCAATATTACTTAATCCTGCCGAAAAATACAGAAAATTAATACCACTGTTCAGCCATGCTGTTAAAACAGCAACACAAATAAGTGCATATCTGGGATCACTGATCCAGTTAATATCTACTCCCAGAATCTTATTCACGATTCCGACAGAGGGATGAAGCATGATCCTGAATATCAATGCTGCCGAACTGGAAGCAATCGCCATTGGTAAGGCAAAAGCCGTACTGAAAATACGGATTCCCGGAAATGCTTTATTACAAAGCATGGCTGTCACCAATCCGATCAACATACTTCCCACTACAACGATAACCACAAAAATAATTGTGACGAATATACTATTATAGAAGCTGGATGAAGTAAATAAGTCCTTATAATTTCCAAGACCCACAAATAATTTTGCCTGCCCCATTTTATTGGTCTTATACAGACTCAGATAAATGGTCTTCATAAATGGATAGAATAGAAATATACCAAAAATCAAAAAGCTTGGAATCAAATACAGATAAGCCTTTGCACCTGATTTTTTTATTATTTTCTGCAGCATTCCATTACCTCAATTCATACATTATATTTTCTTCTGTTCTTCTGTCAAAGACACAGAAATTATCTGTTTTCAAATATAAGTCAGCCTTATCACCCACAATTGCCTTACATCCGTTATCCACTTTGGCTGATAACTGCATATTTCCTATTGTAAAATAAAGAATCACTTCAGAACCCAGCAGCTCCCTTCCAATAATTGTTACTGCAATACTCTGGTTTGCTTTCTCCGACTTCACATACGTAATGTCCTCAGGTCTGATGCCGATTACTACATCTTTTCCGCCATAATCTTTTGCCAGAAGAACTTCTTTTACATGTCCGGTAATCTCCATTCGTTTGTTAAAAATGATATACTCGACACGATTCTTCATAATAAAGATTCTGGATTCAATAAAATTCATCATGGGAAATCCGATAAAACCCGCAACAAACTGATTTAGCGGATTCTCATAGAGATTCTTCGGTGTATCTACCTGTTGGATAATGCCATCCTTCATGACCACGATCCTGGTTCCAAGCGTCATTGCTTCTGTCTGGTCATGTGTGACATAGATAATGGTATTTCCCAGTTTCTTATGTAAATGTGCTAATTCTACTCTCATCTGACTTCGAAGCTTTGCATCCAGATTGGAAAGCGGTTCATCCATAAGCAATACCTTGGGTTCCCGAATAATAGCATTACCGATAGCGACTCTCTGTCTTTGTCCTCCCGACAAGTCTTTGGGCCTTCTGTCCAACAGGTCTTCCAGGCCTAGCAGCTTTGCAGCATTTTTTACTTTTTCATCCACAACTCTTTTCTCTGTTTTTCTGACTCTTAATGAAAAGGCAATATTTTCATAAACATTCATATTCGGATATAACGCATAGCTTTGAAATACCATTGCCAGATTCCTTTCCTTTGGCTCCAGATAATTGGCAAAGGTATCATCTATCCACAATTCACCGTCCGATATCTCTTCCAGCCCGGCAATCATTCTTAGTGTTGTCGATTTTCCGCATCCCGAAGGACCGACAAAAATAATAAATTCTTTATCCTTGATTTCCAAATTAAAATTGGATACCGCTTTTACACCATTTTCATACGATTTACAAATATTTTTCAGTACTAATTCCGCCACTTTTACACCCTGCCCTGTCTTTCCATCTTCGTTATCTTTATTGCCTTCAACTAGTCTAACTGTAGCATAGCGAGAGTTTTCCAAATACCACATTCTGGTAAGCCTTCTGTAAAATGAACGTAAATATAGCGAGCAAGTTTGCATTTCATTGTTTATTTGGCAACCTAGTCCATGCAGTCAGCCTCAGATGTAACAAGCCAGAGTTTTGCCTAATCCTTTCTTCAGATTCCACCTCGCGATGGACCCCCTTGGCTTCGGCTGTATCCTTCCTAGTGCCGGGTGGATTGGGGACTTTCACCCGTTAGAACGTGTGCCCACCGGGCACACCAAAAAAACAAGATGAAGTGCATCCACTTCATCTTGTTTTTTATGTTATCTATATAATGATCAGGGCGTCAAAAGCCTATCTTACAATACCATGCTGCAGTAGAAATTCCCTCCATAAACTATAATAGCTGGCCTTCAGATGGATATCATCAAACGTATACTCTGCCTTCAGATCACCATGTCCATCACACACCGCCTCATTCATATCTATGTAGAACACATCGTGGTGATTGTCTACTGTTGCCAGCAATGCATTTCGCATACTGATATTATTATTATTATAGATCGGATCTGACTCCGACTTAGCGGCTGTTACATGCATGATGCCCTCCACAAACAGGATTGCATCCGGCTGTAATTCTCTTATCCTTGTAAGCACTTTTAAATACTCAGCACCAAAATTCTGAGGTGTTCCTCTTCCCATTTCATTTATCCCGAACATAACATAGATCTTTCCGTACTGCTTAAGCTGCAGTGCCTCATCCAGCGTGACTTTTTCTTTTTCCCCCTCGACGGGAATAAATTTCTTATCATAAAAATCATAAATCGTAAGTGATGTTTTTGCATAAAAAGTGGCATTGGTCAGACCTGAATATTCCGACAATCCAACAGTCCTGGAATCTCCAATGAATAATGCGTCATCAAAATAAGATTCCTCTACTTTTTGAAATTGATATACTTTCTTTGCTTTATTATCGCTTACAGATTCAGAAAACCGGTTTGTATTTTCATTGCCTGCATCTTCGTTTCCAATATCATTAGCACTTACCGTTACAGCTATCAGATTCCCGCTTAATGTAGTTACTTCATCTCCGCCCTTAATGACACTGGCTGGTACTTCTTCCTCTATATTCTGCTGAAGCCAGTCCGGCAGTAGATCAATCGGAGAATTCCCATCCTGTATTCCCTGCATTACTACAGTAAGAACCGGTTCTTTTTTCCAATCATATGTATATCCCGCATAAACTCCATTTTTTTCTCTCCATGCAAATACAGATAGTCCTATTGTACTTGTCAAAACAAGCAAAAAAAGCGGACTTTTCCTGAGCCCTTTCATACGCTGCGCTCCTAACTTTAAAATCTAAAATAAAGAAATGGATTATTAGATGCATTCGACAGATAATAAATAGAAAGCCAGAATAAAATGAGCAATCCAAATATCGCCAGTACGCTTGATCTGTGTCTTCGATACCATCTTCCCAATAAACGGGTACTGCATAATCCACCAATTACAAAGAATATTCCATACTGCATTGCATATTTCACATAGTCATCCGGATTTACGCATGCTCCTTCGTACAGTCCCCAAAATGGAAACATTCTCGATAAATATACGCGCAGTTCAGCAATACTGGTAATCGCAAAAATCACCCACGTAACCGGAATTAAAAAAAGCATATATAGTCTTGCCAGAAGCGGAAAACGTTCCAGCCACCTTTGCAGACCTGCTTTTTCAACCACCATGATAAGAAAAATAACAATCCCCCATATAATAAAATTCCAGTTCGCGCCATGCCAGAAACCAGTCAGAGACCACACGATGAACATATTTCGGATCATTTTCAGAGTGCCGGTCCGATTACCGCCAAGTGGAATATATACATACTCCTTGAACCACTGCCCTAATGTCATATGCCATCTCTGCCAGAATTCTGTTATAGACTTTGCTGTATAGGGATAATTGAAGTTCTTCGGCAGCGTAAAACCCAGCATCTTGCCCAGTCCGACAGCCATAAGCGAATATCCCTGAAAGTCAAAATAAATCTGCAGCGTATACGCAAATGCTCCCATCCACGCCAGCGGTGTTGAAATGCTCTCAAACCCTATTGTCTGAATCTCTCTCCACAATCCTCCGATTCTGTTGGCAATCAGTACCTTTGCTGCTAATCCAATGACAAATATGTGTAAGCCGTATTCCAGTTTTCTTATAGAATGGGTTCTGTTCTTTAATTGATCCCTTACGGATATGTAAGTCACAATAGGTCCTGCTATCAGCTGCGGAAACATACAAAGATAAGTCCCTAAACGAACAAGGGATTCCTCTGCTTTTGTTTTACCTGTATATACATCTATGATGTAAGACATAATCTGAAACGTATAAAAGCTGATTCCTAATGGTAATATTATGTTGACCTGTGGAAGGGAACACAATTGATATCCATTCCACTTTCCCAGGAAATAGATACATCGATTCACATTCTCAATAAAAAATCCCGTATATTTAAATGCAAGCAGCATCCCCAAATCATATAAAAGTGCCAGTATAAGCCACGCTCTTCTGCCTTTTCCCCGACTCTCACAATTATCTATTCTCTTACCAATTACAAAATTAATCAGAACAGAAAGGAGAATCAGTATAACATACACCGGTTCTCCTAACGCATAGAAGCATATACTTCCTATCAATAAAATCGCATTTTTGTACTGATTAGGCGTTATATAATAAAAGATTAAGAAGATAGGCAAAAATCGGAAGATAAATTCCAAACTGCTAAAAACCATATTCTTCCACCCTGCTCATTTCAAAATCAAAATACTAGTTCATGCAACGATAATAAGCATACTCTTTTTCGACATTTTTTTCAACAGCTTTTCCCCTTATGCCAAATATTTCTTTGGAACAATATATTGCAGCGAATGAAGCTTTATGAGTCAGTTTTTCTTTTTAAAATAAAGTTTCCAGGGTGGCATCTATCTTACTTATCTTGCGGCATGGTCTGGCAAGGTAAAAGCCCTGCACATAATCCGCACCCAGATCAATCACCTGACACAATTCCTGTCTCAATTCAATTCCTTCCGCAATCACCTTTATATGATTTTCGTGACAATATTCTATCATGCTCTTCACTAATCTCTGCTGTGCCGGTAACATATGAATATCACGAACAATGCTTCTGTCAATTTTGACAAAATTAAGTTCCCTTGTCATTAGTACATCATGATTACTATATCCTGTTCCATAATCATCCAGAGCTATTTCTATGCCTAATCTCTTACACCACTCATACTTCTTTTTCTCATATTCCGTATCTGCTTTTGCAATTTCCGTTACTTCCATGACAACACGGGATAAAAACTTTCCATAGTTTTCTTCTAAATATGTAAATTCCTCCGGATTCAAACATTGATTTGGTATGGAATTAATAAATAATTTATGCCGCATGGCACCATTGGTCTCCTGCAGGAACTCTCTTATTGCATGCAGCCAGGTGAGGGATTCGATCTGCCCTAATTTAAACTGTGACTCTGCCAGCCTGATCAGCTCATCAGGTCCTTTCAGGAGCACAGACTCTGTCCTCAGCAAGGCCTCATAGGCAAATACCTTCTTACTCCGTACATCGACGATCGGCTGAAATAAATAATGGATACTCTCATTATTCAAAATCCGGTTAAGCTCTCCTACTCCCTGTACCAGAATATAATCACGCACATAGGTATCACGATTGAACGATTTAATCCCTCCCTTCTCTCTGTTTTTTACTTCATACATGGCAAAATCTGCATACCGCATCAGATCACCATAATTGGTACCATCCAGCGGATATGCTGCCATTCCGGCTGATGCACTGACAGACAGCTCCGAGCCATCAGGCAATATCATCTTTTCCGATAAAAATGCCCTGTGTATATCCCGCAATATCTCATACGCTTTAGCTATATTTTCATTATAAATGAACATCATAAATTCATCACCGGACATCCTGGACATAATAACATTATTTCTATCCAGCCTCTTAAATACCGATGCCAGTAAATTTATATAACGGTCACCGATATCATGACCATAAGTATCATTCATGTACTTCAGGTTATCAAGATCCCAGACCGACATCGCTCCTGTAGTTTCCGGATGCTCTTCTATTATCTTTTTTACTTCCCGTGCAAAAGCTCTTCTGTTATACAGATCTGTCAGGACATCAAAATCACGGTCATGCTTAATCTTCTGCTTTTCCTTTATATCATTTGTAACATCCATTACCACACATAAATATTGTTCTTCGGTTCCGACTTTTCTGATACTGACCCACTTTTTCTTATTCTCTATTGTATTAAAATAGAAAATCCCATTCTCATCTTTCTCACGTGACAGCCTTTCTTTCACTTTTCCAATTGCTTTTTTCATTTCCTGCAAGTCTACATAATTACTTTCCCACGTATTATCTTTATTTCCCAGTTCAAAAATCTGCAGAATTTTTTCTGTACAGAAGCATCTTGAAGTATTCTCATTATATTCAAATACACCCAGCTGCAAATCTGTCATTTCAATAATATTTGCCACTTTATAAGC
>JAEWWQ010000231.1 GCA_023458855.1 Bacillota bacterium | reverse complement strand
TCTATAGCTGGCAATGGTCTGGAAAAGTAAAATCCCTGTCCGATATCACAATTACTTTTTAATAAAAATTCATTCTGCTCCTTTGTTTCAATTCCCTCTGCAACGACAGACAGCTTCATGCTATGTGCCATTTCCACAACCGTTTTGTAAATAGATGCATCTGTCTCTTTATTTTTTACATTTTTAATGAATTCCCTGTCTATTTTTAAGATATCCAGAGGTAACTCATGCAAATAGGTCAGAGAAGAATAACCAGTACCAAAATCATCCATTGCAATTGTTATTCCAAAATTCCTTAACTTCTGGAGATTCTCCTTCGCTTTTCCCATATCGATCATGACAGAGGTTTCCGTTACCTCTATCTCTATTTCACCCGGCTGAATGCCGGCTTCTCCGAGCTTCCGGCAGATTTTGTCGATTGTATCACTTTCCGTAATACACTGCCCCGACAGATTAACAGCTATTTTAACCGATTGATATCCCTTTTCTTCCCACTCTCTTCTCTGTCTGATTGCATTGCTCAGCACCCATTCACTAATCAATGTAATCTGTCCCGTTTTTTCAGCAACGGGAATAAACTCCATCGGTGAAATAACTCCTTTCTGCGGATGGTTCCAACGGATAAGCGCCTCCATTGCTGTCATGTTCCCTGTTTTCAGATCATACTGCGGTTGATAGTATAAGACAAATTCTTCTTTTTCTATTGCCTCCCGCAGTTGTCTGTTCATCTGAATATAGTATAATGTTTTCTCATACATGGCCGGCTGAAAGAATAAATACCCATTTTTACCTTTTTCTTTTTGCTGAAACATTGCTATCTCTGCATTCTGAATCAAAGTACTGACATCAGTACCATGTTCCGGGCAGACCGTAATACCCATGCTTACCGTTCCGTAGATATCCTGTCCCTTATAGCTCCATGGCTTTCTGATCTTATGGAGCAGGAAATCCAGTTTATCACTGATATCCTGCTGCGTATCAACCTGAGTAAGGAGAATCGCGAACTGATCACCATTCAATCTTGCAGCCATATCATGAAATGAACTCAGGTCGGTCATTAATTTAGCAATATGCTGGATATAACAATCTGCTATTTTATTTCCAAACATATCATTTACATGTTTCAAGTCATCCATATCAATATTAATAATAGCAATTTTTTCATGTTTTCGGATAGCTTTCGTAACTTCTTCCTCAAATAAAATACGGTTGGGAAGTCCTGTTAAATTGTCATAATATGCTAAAAGCTGTAATTTTTCTTCCAACTGGACTCTTTCCGTGATATCAGTATGGGAACCTGCAATTCTGGTTACTTTTCCATTTTTATCCCTTACACCCTTTCCTCTGCTTAATATCCAGCGATACGCTCCCGATTTATGGAGGACCCGATAGGTCGATTCATAAAAATCTTTCTTTTCATCTATGATATATTGTTTCACATTGCCTTTCGTCACTTCCCAATCCTGTGGTACGATCAGCCTTTCCCATGCATATATGGTATTTCCTATTTCATCCGGGGCATAACCGAGTAATTGCTTCCACTTATCAGTTACAAAATATACATCATTTATAATATCCCAGTCCCATATGCCGTCATTTGCTCCTTCTACCGCTAACTGGTATCTTTCCTGAATGATCGAAAGATCATTATGCTGCGTTTCTAATCTGGAATTTTGTTCTTCCAGTTCTTCATTCATGGCCATCAGTTCTTCATGCGTGGCGCTTAGCTCTTCATATCCCCTGAGTACGGTATCATTCGCGTTTTTATAAAGTACTAAGGTTCTTCGGATGATAAAATAGAAGATTATTGCAGTAACGATAACATAAAACCATCCCTTATAAATATGAATCAGCTTATTCAGGTACTCGTCTTTGATTACTGCACTTACGATCTCATCTGATACTAATATCCAGACTGCACCCATTATCAAATATAAAAGCGCAATTTTTATGGATTCAAACAGAGGTCTTACATTTTTTTCCATATTCAAAAATTGTTCATACTCATCCTGCAGGCGTTTATTATCCTGTTCAAGCTTAACCTTATCCATTTTTCCAGCCATATGATTGCCTTTCATCTTTTGTATTCGTTATAAACAGCTACATAATACACCAATATCCACAAGCAAATTATATTCTTTTCTGACAGAATTGTCTATTATTAACATAGTCTGGGGCATGTTAAAAATACTTTTTCTTTTTAAACAAAATCAGACAAACGGTAACTACAAGTATGCTTACTATGATTATTGTCAGATAACCATATTTCCATGTCAGTTCCGGCATGTTGGTAAAGTTCATTCCATACCATCCGACGATCAGGGTCAATGGTAGAAAAATGGTCGTGACAACAGTAAACAGCTGCATTGTCCGATTGGAACTGTAATTCATGGAAGCATCCAATGCTTCCCTAAGATGTATCAGACTCTCACTCAGCGCCTGTGTATTATTACTCAGGCGTTCTGATTTAACTGTAAAAATCCTAAAATACCTGAGTTCCTCTTCGGCAAATAAATCATTCGCATTTTCCTGCAGTTCTTCACCAATATCGATAAGCTGTTCATAATAATTTCTTAATATGGATAGTTCATTTCTTAAATGAAATATCTCTTTATTTAAATGATAGTCAATACTACCATTCAC
>JAEWWQ010000230.1 GCA_023458855.1 Bacillota bacterium | reverse complement strand
ACCATATACGTTGCAACAGAAGATGGCAGTGCAGGTACAAAGGGAAATGTTATGGATGCAATCAGAGAAAATGCACTTGACGCAGATGTCATATTTGCCTGCGGTCCAATGCCGATGCTCCGTGCTATTAAACAGTATGCAGAAGAGAAAGGAATTCCTGCCTTTATCTCATTGGAAGAGCGAATGGCATGCGGAGTGGGGGCATGTCTGGGCTGTGTATGCAAGACAAAAGAGAAAGATCACCATTCTCATGTGAATAACAGCAGAATCTGCACAGACGGACCTGTATTTGAGGCAAGGGAGGTAGAAATCTAATGAAAACAGAAGTTACAATCGCTGGTGTTACTTTTAAAAATCCGGTCATGACCGCTTCGGGAACTTTTGGATCAGGAGTGGAATACAGTGAATTCGTAGATTTGAATAAACTTGGTGCGGTCGTTACCAAGGGAGTTGCCAATGTGCCTTGGACGGGTAATCCAACACCCAGAGTGGCTGAGACCTATGGAGGCATGCTGAATGCAATAGGATTGCAAAATCCTGGAATGGACGTTTTTATAGAACGAGATATCCCATTTTTGAGACAATATGATACGAAAGTGATTGTGAATGTATGTGGAAAAACGATAGAAGATTATGTTGAGGTTGTGGAAAAGTTGGGTGAACAGCCGGTAGATATGCTGGAAATCAATGTATCCTGCCCTAATGTAAAGGAAGGCGCGATTGCTTTTGGCCAAAAGGCAGATGCACTTTTTCATATTACAAAAGAAATTAAGGCAAAAGCAAAGCAACCTGTTATTATGAAGCTCAGTCCCAATGTGACCGATATTACGGAGATGGCAAAAGCCGCAGAGGCGGCAGGTGCGGATGCGTTATCTTTGATCAATACGATTACAGGGATGAAAATAGATGTGCATAAAAGGACATTTGCACTTGCGAACAAGACAGGTGGACTTTCGGGTCCGGCGATCAAACCGGTAGCAGTCCGTATGGTATATCAGACTGCTAATGCGGTTAAGATACCGATTATCGGAATGGGCGGCATTGCCAATGCGGAGGATGCCATAGAATTTATACTTGCCGGTGCGACGGCGGTTTCCGTAGGTGCCATGAATTTTGTAAATCCATACATCACAGAAGAAGTCGTGAGCGGTATTGAAGCATATATGCAGAAATATCATATTGAAGATATACAGGAATTGGTTGGTGCTGTGAGATAAAAATAGCGAACAAGTTTTGCTAAAGTAAACAAGTTTACTTTGGAGTTTTTAGCAAAGATTTTCTAATGCATTATTTTTAATATACGAATAAAATCCTCCCTCTGAGAATACAATGAAGTAAAGTTGTTAGGGAGGTTTTTTATGGAGTTAATTAAAAAAAATATACATATGGATCGTATCCGGTCCAGGGCTACTACGCAGATTACTTTAGAAGATGACATGAATGTACCCGATAACAAACCAGATGTGGAACGCATTGTGTATGATAAGGGAAGGGTTCAGATAGATGAAATAAAGACGAGCGTGGATCGTGCACAAATCAGCGGTAAGCTGGAATTTTTCTGTTTATACATCACAAACGAAGAAGGAAGGAAAGTCAGAGTATTGGATGGGGTGATTCCTTTTCAGGAACAGATTTACATGGAAGGTCTGAAAAACGGGGATTCGGTCAATGTAAAAGCAGAACTTGAAGATCTGACCATAGGTCTTATTAATTCTAGAAAAATAAGTGCACAAGCGGTAGTGACCATGCAGGCGTATGTAGATGAGATAGCGGACGAAGAGACTTCTGTAGACATTATTCGCAATGAAAGCGGACTGGAACAAATGCCGATTGAATATCGTAAGAAGAGAATGGAAATCTCAGAGCTTGCAATTCAGAAGAAAGATGTGTTCCGTATTAAAGAAGAAATTCAGCTTCCACAGGAATTGCCTAACATTTTTGAGATTCTCTGGCAGAATATTGATGTAAATATCACAGAATTTAAATCTTTGGACGAAAAATTGTCTCTGCAGGGGGAGATGAAAGTTTTCATTTTATATGAAGGAGAAGGGGAAGAACAACCAATCAGATGGTATGAAACCACCATTCCAATTAGTGGGGTCATAGAATGCCATGGATGTGAAGAGGGATATATTCCAGACATCAGTTATACTATTTCACATATCGATGTGGATGTGCGCCCGGATTTTGACGGAGAAGAAAGAATAATTGGTATAGAATTGCCTTTGGATCTTCAGATCAGGCTATATGAACAGGAAAATGTAGATATCCTGTCGGATGTTTACGGTATTCGGAATGAAGTAAATGCGGTCACGCAAAAAGGACATTATAAGGATCTTCTCATTCGCAATAGCGGAAGATTTTCCATTGCAGATCATATTAAATTGCAATCTGGAAATGAAAGAATACTTCAATTATGCCACAGTGAAGGGCAAGTACAGATAGATGAGATGGCGGCTGTTGAAAACGGAATTGAGATAAAGGGTAGTGTGCTTATAAAAGTACTATATATCACGAACGACGATCAGATTCCTTTTTCATCAGTAGAGGGAAATATACCATTTGTACATACAATTGAAGTACCCAATATGAGTGCTGATTCAGAAAAGCATATTCAAATGCATATAGAGCAAATGAATATCAATATGATAGACAGTGAAGAGCTGGATGTTAAGATGGAACTGCATTTCTCGGCAGTAGTATTCAGACAATTGGAAGAGGATATTATTACACAGATACAGATTCAGGAACTGGATGTTGACCGGTTACAGGATATGCCTGGAATTGTGGTATATGTTGTGAAAGAAGGAGATACCTTGTGGCAGATCGGTAAAAGATATTATATTTCTGTGGAACAGATAAAAGAAATGAATAATCTGACTTCTGATCTTATTAAGCCTGGTGATAAATTAATACTTGTAAAAACATTAAGTGCATAGCATCAAAGGGAATGTGCCACAAAGCGTTAAAGTTTTGTGGCACATTTTTTTTTAGAAGTAAAATATCAGAAACAAATATCAGACACCAAGGTATGCTTTACGGACTTCATCATTGGAAAGCAGCTCTTTTGCGCTGCCGGACATCTTAATACGTCCGGTTTCTAAGACGTATGCACGGTCTGCAATAGACAAAGCCATTTTTGCATTTTGCTCTACTAATAGAATAGTGATTCCCTGACTATGGACCTCCTTAATAATATTGAATATCTCAGCCACGAGAATCGGTGAAAGACCCATAGAAGGTTCATCCATCAGAAGAATTTTCGGTTTTGACATCAAAGCACGACCGACGGCAAGCATCTGCTGTTCTCCACCAGATAATGTACCGGCTAACTGTTTGCAGCGCTCTTTTAATCTGGGAAATCTCTGGTATACATCTTTTATATCAGACTGGATCTGCTCTTTATTGTTGTGAATATAGGCGCCCATTTCCAGGTTCTCTTCAACAGTCATACCTGCAAAAACGTGACGTCCTTCCGGAACGTGTGCCATGCCGTGTGTAATAATATTACTTGGCTCTGTCTTCAAAATATCAATATCGCCAAGCATGACGGAGCCGCCGGCAGCTTTGTGCAGGCCTGTAATGGTGTGAAGAATGGTAGTTTTACCGGCGCCGTTGGCACCGATCAAGGTTACGATTTCCCCCTCATTGACGGTAAGTGAGACATCATGGATAGCATGAATGGCTCCATAGGATACATTAAGATCTTTTACTGTTAACATGAACTACACCTCCTCATCGCCTAAGTATGCGGCGATTACTTTTGGATTTTGTGAGATTTCCTGTGCAGTACCTGTAGCAAGAATCTCGCCGTAATTGAGAACAACAATTCTTTCGCATACTTTCATGACCAGACTCATATCATGCTCAATCAGCAGGATAGAAATATTGAATTTTTCACGAATTAAATTAATGGATTCAAGAAGTTCTGCAGTCTCTGTAGGGTTCATGCCTGCAGCAGGTTCATCTAAGAGCAGTACTTTCATATCAGTTGCCAGAGCTCTGGCAATCTCTAACTTACGTTGCTGACCATAAGGAAGATTCTCGGCAGCAGAGTCTGCTAAAGCTTCCAGATGGAAAAGAGAAAGTAATTCTCTTGCTTTGGCATCAATTTCAGCCTCTTCTTTCCAAAATCCGGGACCGCGGAAAATAGCTGATGCGAGACTGTATTTCATATTTTTATTAAATGCAATTTTTACATTGTCAATCACGGACATTTTTTTGAAAAGACGAATATTTTGGAATGTTCTTGCAATCCCAGCGTCTACGACCTGATAGGATTGTTTGCCGTTCATTTTTTCGCCATTCAGATAATAGGTTCCCTCTGTTGCCTGATATACACCTGTCAGGAGGTTGAATACCGTTGTCTTCCCAGCACCGTTTGGACCGATGAGACCGACCAATTCACTTTTTCCGATAGAAATATTAAAATTATTAACAGCTTTCAGACCACCGAATTGAATTCCTAAGCCTTTTGCTTCCAAGATTGGAGTTTCTTCTTTACTCATGAGTTATCCCTCCTTTGTCTTTTCCGGCAAATATTTTTTTCAGTACTCTTGTGAGTGAAAACTCGTAAGTGCCGAATAAACCGCTTGGTTTGAAGATCATAACGAGTACTAATACAATAGAATACATTAGCATACGGTAAGATTGAAAACTACGTAATGCTTCAGGCAGTGCTGAAAGAATAGAGCCGCCAATGATAGAACCTGTCAAAGACCCGGAACCGCCAAGGATGACCATGGTTAAAAATTCAGAAGAGTACATGAAGCTGAATTTTGTAGGAATCAAAGAGGTAATGTAATGTGCGTAAGCAGAACCTGCAACGCCTGCAAAAAAGGCAGAAATAGCAAAGGTCAGTACCTTGTAATAAGTAACATTGATTCCAGAAGCACTTGCTGCGATGTAATCTTCACGAATCGCTGTAACAACACGGCCAAATCTGGAACGAATGTACATGTACATAATAGTGACGGATACGGCTGCCGTAATGTATACGTAATGGAAATCAGATACTTTACTGATACCGCTTAATGTCTTACCACCACCCGTAATCTGGAAATTTGTAAATGCGACACGTACAATTTCGGCTACGGCTACAGTAACGATGGCAAGGTAATCGCCGCGCAGACGTAAAGCCGGAATACCAACCAGAACACCGCAGATTGCAGTAACAACACCACCAACGAGAATTGCGATTAAGAACAGTACAAGTGGTGGTAACACAGTACCAGATCCATTGATAGCAATTGTTGTGACAGCTCCGGCATAAGCACCGATAGACATAAATCCCGCATGACCGAGTGAAAATTCACCCATGAAACCTGTAATCAGATTAAGGGAACAAACCATAATGACGGTAATCATGCACATAATGATGATACCTTTGAGATAGCTTGTTTTACTGCCAAGTATATTTCCATCAAATACAAAGCATAAAACTCCAAAAAGGAGAATGGTTCCAACTAAATTAATGAAATATGATATTTTTTTCTCTTTTGGCATATTCGCTCACCTACACTTTCTCACCGACATTTTTGCCTAAGATGCCAGTAGGTTTTACTAACAATACTACGATTAAGATACCGTAAGTAATAGCTTCATACCAGCCTGGGGCAATATATACTTTTACGAAGATCTCAAGTAATCCAACGATAATACCGCCGAGCATAGCGCCTGGGATACTTCCGATACCACCAAGAACTGCAGCGATAAATGCTTTGATACCAAGCATGCATCCCATTTCGGTGGTTGCCCTCGGATAGGTGGAACAATACATAAGAGCAGCAACAGCAGCGAGACCAGAGCCAATAGCAAAAGTGATAGTAATAATTTTATTTACGTTAATCCCAACGAGTGTTGATGCTACTTTATCTTCAGGAACTGCACGCATCGATTTTCCAAGTTTTGTCTTCTTTACAAAGATCTGAAGAGCAACCATCATAATGATTCCGATTGCTAATGTGATTAAATATTTCGACTGCAATTTTGCACCCAGAATATCTATCATTGGAAGATTAAAGATAGCAGGTACTGATTTTGGGTTTGCACCAAATAATACGAGGGCTAAATTTTCTAAGAATAAACTCATAGCCAGAGCGGTAATCAATGCAGATATGGAACCTGCATTACGTACCGGTTTATAAGCGATCTTTTCCACGAGCACGCCGACAATAACACAGATGATAATAGCTACGAAGACAGATAACCATGCGGGCATTCCGGCATGGACCATAAGTGGTATTGTATAAAATAAAGTATAACTGCCGACCATGATGAAATCACCATGCGCGAAGTTAATCATACGGATAATACCGTATACCATTGTATATCCCAAGGCAACAAGTGCATAGACAGCGCCTTGGTTCAGTCCGTTTACAATACTTTGAATAAAGAGTGACAAGGTAGCCACCTTCCTTTCTGAAATAGTTTAGTTTATATTGTAAAACTAAAATGAGGCACAGAAGATATGGGCTTCTATGCCTCATTTCTATGGTAATTTTCTTTTGTTCGCTTTATTCAGCTGCAACGTTTGCTTTCCATGTTGGAACACCGTCCACAAATTCAACGAATGTGATAGGTTTCTTAGGATCTCCGTTTTCATCTAATGTAAAGGAACCTGTAACACCTTCATAACTCATACCGGTCATAGCTTTTACGATTGCTTCTGTATCGGCAGAGCCGGCACTTTCGATTGCCTGAGCAACCATTTTAATTGCGTCATAGTAGCAGGCACCGATAGATGTCAGGCTGTCTTCACCATAAGCTTCTTTGTAAGCTGCAACGTAATTTTGAACAGCTTCTGCAGGATCTTCCGGAGCATAGTGATTTGTGTAGTAGGTATTGTTAAAGTAGTCTTCGATACCGGTCGTATCGGAACCATCCCAGCCGTCACCACCAACGATCATGCCTTCAAATCCGGCTTCTCTGGCTTGCTGAACAACAAGTGGAACAGTATCGAGCATGAATGGGTAGAAGAGAACGTCGGCGCCGGATGCAACTACTTGAGATACCTGTGCTGTAAAGTCAGCATCTTTTGAAGTACATTCACCTGTGTAAACTAACTCAGCACCGTCATAGCCAGCCCATGCTTCTGAGATTGTTTCATATAAACCATTTGAATAATCATCATCTTTTGCATAGATGATAGCTGCTTTTTTAGCACCCTGGTCGTATGCGAATTTTGCCATTGTAGGTCCCTGGATCGGGTCAATAAAGCATGCTCTGAAGATGTGGTCACCAACTAAGGTCAATTTTGCATTTGTAGCAGATGGAGAAATTAATAACATGCCATCTTCCTGAGCTCTTTCAGCCATTGGGATCGAGCAGGAGGATGAGAATGTACCGACTACAGCACATACATCTTCGGATGCCAATCTGTTGTAGCAGTTAACGGCTTCTGTTGAATCACCTTTGTCATCTACTGTCTCAACAATCTTAAGTTCTTTTCCTAATACACCGCCTGCTTCGTTAATTTCTTCTACCGCAAGTTCTGCTGAATTCTTACCAGATTGACCAAATAAGGCATAGGAACCTGTTAAAGGAGCAACAACACCAATATTGATTGTGTCACCGCTTGCGGCAGCAGTTTCTGTTCCTGCTTCTGTAGAAGTCTCTGTAGCAGCTGCTGTATCTGCCGGAGCTGTTTCTGCTGTAGAAGCAGTTGTGCTTGAACCGCATCCGGTTAAGCAGGTTGCAACCATTGCGGATGCAAGTACCATGGATAATAATTTTTTCTTCATAATATTTCCTCCTCTTATAAAATTAAGTGTTAAAGAAACAAGATTGAAAATAGGATATCGATTCAAAAAAAATAGGGCTCCATCACTTGGTGATGAAACCCTTTTGTTTCTTTACTGTTATGAAACGTATTATAAATAAAGTTTTCTGAAAATGCAACTACTTTCTTTCAAAATACAAAAATTTTAAAGAATAACTATTAGAACGTCTGAAACGTGCGGTATAATGCACAATTGTCAGAGAGCAACTTTTGACTGTAGATAGAACTTAATAATGTCCACACATTGTTCGTAAGTTAATTCTCCTGTATTTAGGCATAGGTCATAGTTATAAGGAGTAATCCATTCTCTTCCGGTATGATATTTATAGTACTCACTTCTGTAACGGTCAGTTTTGGCTACATGCTTTTCTGCTTCCTTACGGCTTATTCCCAGGCGTTCCATCTCTTTTTCAATACATCTGTCCTGCGGTGCGTAGATAAAAATCTTTAGCACATTTGGTTTATCGCGTAATATGTAATCTGCTGCACGCCCAATACAAATATAAGATTCGCGTTCTGCCAATTCTTTCAAAATCTTAGCCTGATAGTTAAAGAGATTGTCATTTGAAGTAAAATCATCACTTTCGGGAGGAATAAGTTCTCCGTTATATACTTTTTTTGAAATGCGATATAACATACTGTTTTTAATATGTTCGTCTGCCTGCGTGAAAAGAGCTTCATTAATACCGCTGTCATCGGAAGCCAGACGAAGAAGCTGTCGGTCATACATATCGATACCAAGCTGATCGGCTAACATCCTGCTGATTGTGGTAGCACCACTTCCGCAAGTTCTGGTTATTGCAATTACAAATTTTTCCATTCCAAACCCTCCTTATTATTAAAATATATATATTAATAGTAAGATGTTTGAATTGGAATGTCAATTTAAATATAAAGTATGAATTTGCAGATATATAAGCAAATATAATATATCATAC
>JAEWWQ010000229.1 GCA_023458855.1 Bacillota bacterium | reverse complement strand
GTTTGGTATGCTGTTATTTATAACAAGTGGAATATCAGGTACGCCGTTAAAAGACGATATTAAAGAAATATGGTTACCTTTGCTGACAATGATTGTAGTGTTGTTAATTATCACATTTATTCCGGATGTGGTACTATTCTTACCTAGAATATTACTTGGATACGCTGGTTAGTTGGAAAGTATAGTAAGAAATGGAGATAATCAGCAATGATAATTGATTATATAGAGCATTATGAAAAGTATGCAAAAGTAGTCCCTAATTTTCTGGAAGGCATGCAATTTGCACTGAACCTGCAGGACAAACCAGCTGGAAGATATGAACAGGGTGATATTTATGCAATGGTCCAGGAAGGCGTCACAGAAGCAATTGCAGATGGTAACTTTGAAAGGCATGAAAAGTATATTGATGTACAGATCATGCTTGAAGGTGAGGAAATTATAGAGTGGGAAGATACAAATAATCTGGAAGAATGCATTCCTTATATGGAAGATAAAGATGCAGGATTCTGCAGAGGCAGCGGGCAGAAGATTCATATCAAAAAGGGTATGTTCTACCTTATGTTTCCGCATGATGCCCATAAACCATGTAAACACGAAAAAGTGCCTACGATATACAAAAAAATTGTTTTAAAATTGCAAGTGAATAATAAAAGTACTTGATTTTTAAAAATAGTTTCTGCTATACTATAAGCGTTCTCAGTATAATCTGAGGACGTTTATAGTTTTCTTTTATGTGTTTCAATCATTTACAAAATGTCAACGAATGTTGGCAGTCTTTATGCTACCAGTCTGGTACATGTAGTAACAAGCCATTTCGGCAAATTTTCCAAACAAAGATTTACAAAAGGAACAAATATTTAAAAAATTAAAAGAAAGGGTGCTTGTGAGTACTTAAGATGTTGTGCAGAAACAGGCATAAGGTAAAAGTGTGTTAAAAAAACTAAAAAAGAAAGCGCGGCAAGTGCAGGAGAGAATGAAGCAGAAAAAAAATTCATTCTTTCAGGAAATCAAATTTTTAATAAAGGGAATGGATGTTGGAGAAGATATCATGCGCGTTGTGAAAATAACGGGTATTATGGGACTGTCTTTTCTCATCATTATGTTAACCGGAAAAACAATTCAATATGTAACAAAGGAAAGACCGATAATTTCTGAAATGGAACAGATAAAAAAAGAAGAAAAAGAAACCAGAGCAATTTATGCGACACCAGGTTTTGAGGAACGTTATAATAAGCTTGTAAAGCGTGTTGAAAAATTAATTCAGGAAAAAAATAAGCAGGCCGCAGATGGAAGCGAAGAGGTATCGGTCGAAGAAGGGAAAGATGGTATTAACGGAACCAATGGAAAAGATGGCATAGACGGAAGGAATGGAGAAGCGGGCAGTAATGGACGCAACGGAAAGGATGGAGCCAATGGAGTCAATGGAAGCAATGGAAAAGATGGCATAGACGGGACAAACGGCAAAGACGGGGTAAATGGAAAAGATGGAAAAAGTGCATATACGCAGGCAGTTGAAGCCGGATACATGGGGTCGGAAGAAGAATTCATAAGGACGATGTCAACAGCAGAAAGCCGGATTCAGGGAGTAGAAAGCGGGCTGCAGAGTACATCTGACGCAATTAATGCAACCAATAATCAGCTAAAGGATACAAGTGACATGCTGAATACCCATATAAATGAGATGCAGCAGACGATAGGAACAATGCAGGAAAATTTCCAGAATGGCTGTAATATAATATCTGCCGCTATTACAGCCAAAGGGATAGACACCCCCGTAAATTCGACACCGGGTACCATGGCAGAAAATATAGAAAAATTAGCAGAAGCAAAATATAAACAGGGGTATGTAGACGGGGCAGCCTCAGTTGGCGTCGCAGGTGTGGAATATGAATATCACTATCATGATGGGAATGAACAGGAGGGAGGAGCATGCTTTACGGAAGCTGAATATCACACACACGATCCGCAAAGCTGCTATGGAATTTGTCCGAATAAGGTTATGGATTATATAAGAGATTATCATGATGGGAATGGTGATCACAGATATGTATACCGGTGTTCTGTCTGTAATTATGAATACAGTGCCTATGGTTCATCGGGAGATAAATATTCAAAAATGCATGTCAGCATAGTGCCTACATGCGGAAAATCCGAAAATCAGCTTTTAAGGTACAAATGTACCTGCGGAATGAGTGACGGGCAAATCATAAGTGCAAAAATTACTTATTAAATAATGAATCTATTAAAACAACCCCCTCTTATGGGAGGGGGCTTCTTAAAAATTATGATAATATAATTATTTTGGAAATCTTTTGAAGAATGATTTTGTTTCAGCTACAATAACACCGTTCAGTGCAATAATGGCAACTAAGTTAGGAAGGGCCATGAGTCCGTTGAATATGTCTGCGATTGTCCATACAGCAGATACCGTCATGAAAGGACCAATAAATACGGCCAATATGTATAACCAGCGGTATGCCTTAACTACTTTCTGATTGCCGTTGACGATATATTCCAGGCATCGTTCGCTATAGTAGTCCCAGCCAAGGATTGTGGTGAAAGCAAAGAATACAAGGCAGACCATCAAGATAAAAGATGCTGCAGTATCAGGGAAAGGCAATCCTAACTGGAATGCTTTGGTCGTAACGGCGACACCTTCCAGGCCCATATCCCAGGCTCCGGTAATAACGATAGCAAGTCCGGTCATGGTGCAGATGATTACAGTGTCAATAATAGTACCGGTCATAGAGATCAGTCCCTGGGTAACACATTCATCGCTTTGAGCGGCAGCAGCAGCAATCGGTGCGCTTCCGAGACCGGCTTCATTAGAGAAGATACCTCTTGCGATTCCTTTTTGCATAGCTACGATAACAGAGCCCATGGCACCGCCGGCAGCGGCACGAAGACCAAAGGCGCTTTGAATGATGGTAACAATAGCACCGGGAATAGCCCGGAAATTTGTAATCAGGATCAATAATGCTGCAGTAACATAGAGAATTGCCATAAATGGAACAATAATTTCTGCAACGTGAGAGATTCTTTTCAGACCGCCGATGATAACGAGAGCGACGCAGAGCGTTAATATAAGGCTTCCGATAACAACGGTCCATGAATATGATCTTCCGAATAATGAGACAGTCCATGTATTGCCTGGATCAAAGAAGTTATTTACAGCACTGGTAATGCCGTTTACCTGGGTAAAAGTACCGATTCCCATAAGGCCGACACCAACACCAAAAAAGGCGAATATTTTTCCAAGCCATTTCCATTTCTGCCCCATACCGTATTCAATAAAATAGAAGGGTCCGCCAATCACATGACCATCTTCTGCAACGACACGGTATTTTACAGCCAGCATACATTCGGCATATTTAGTTGCCGTACCAAGAAGGGCTGCAATCCACATCCAGAATAAAGCACCTGGACCTCCGGCGACAATAGCAGTAGCAACACCTACAATGTTACCTGTTCCGATGGTAGCAGAAAGTGCCGTACATAAAGCAGCAAAACTGCTTACTTCACCATCGCTGCCACTGCGTTCATTTTTAAAGATGTATTTGACAGCACGTGCTAACCTGGTAATTTGGA
Organism: Bacillota bacterium; assembly: GCA_023458855.1. GTDB lineage: Bacteria > Bacillota > Clostridia > Lachnospirales > Lachnospiraceae > SZUA-378. Next base: position 4,425 of record JAEWWQ010000229.1, on the reverse strand, counting down.
GACCTCTTAAGCGAATGGTTAAAAAGATTCCTACTGCGAGGATGAGTACGATAAGTGGTACACCCCAGACGAAGTCATCAATGGCTCCGAGAATTGAATTGATTGTTTCTAACATTTTTTGTTCCTTCCTCTCAAAGATTAATTATGTTATTTCGCGATACATTTCCTGTATTCGCGAACAAAAATAAGAGCTGCTACTTTCGTATCAGCTCTCTCAAGAGTAGAACATGCATTATGAATGCTCTGTCCTTTTGCCTGAGAGATAGACAGGTTACCCTGCGTTACACCTTCGGCGCTTTGACCGGTCATACTATCCGGTAAAGACTCTCCAGAGAATAAAGAACGAATGATCCCGTTCTTATCAACGGAATTAATTTATCACAATTAACCGGAAAAAACAACCACTTTAACGCACAAAGATATAATTATAAAAATGTAATTTAAGGAAGAAGAAATAAATGTATGATTGGAAAATTGCAATTCTGGTATGGAGCATGGGAAGTGAATTGGTTTTATTTCTCCATCATATTGCCAGTTTGGCAGTTATTATGGAGAAAAAAGAAAATGGAAAAAATAAAATTCTGGGCATTGCTATTATACATAGGAAAAAAGAATATTTTTCTCTAAAGATCAGGGCGGCTATCATGAAACGTGCAGAGACGACCGGATATTGCCTTATGCTTCCTAAAAAATTTATAAGAGAGAATTATATGGAGGAACTGGTGCTGGAAACAGCAGAAGGAAAAATATCATGCAGAATAGATTCCTATATTGGTTTTATATTGAAAGAATAAGCGGTGGACAGCAGGATTGAGGATTGCAATAAACCATAAAATTTGATAGTATAGGTTGATTAACAGGCATCTGCATATTCTTTGAAAATACAGATAAAATAATAAAAGTCAGAAGAGAGGAATCGCTTTATGAGTTGGGAAGAGAATGTCCGGAAAGTAATACCATATGTACCCGGAGAACAACCAAATAAGAATAATATGATTAAGCTGAATACAAATGAATGTCCGTATCCGCCGTCTCCCGGTGTTTATTCTGCCGCACGTGAATTTGATGTTGAAGCATTACGTTTATACCCGGATACCTCCTCCACTTTGCTGGTAGATGCGTTATCCGATTATTACCATGTGGACAGGAGCCGCATTTTTGTTGGCGTTGGTTCTGATGACGTATTGGCTATGTGTTTTCTGACTTTTTTTAATTCGGATAAAGCGATTCTGTTTCCGGATATTACATATTCTTTTTATGATGTATGGGCGGAGCTGTTCAGGATTCCTTATAAGGTACAGAAACTGGATGAAAATTTTAAAATCTGCAGGGAAGATTATCTGGTACCGAATGGCGGAGTCATATTTCCGAATCCTAATGCGCCCACTGGAGAACTGGCAGATCTTGCAATGATAGAAGAAGTAGTCAGAGCCAACCAGGATGTGGTGGTTATTATAGATGAAGCATATATTGATTTTGGCGGGGTCAGTGCACTGCCATTAATAGATAAATATGAAAATCTGCTTATTGTGCAGACTTTTTCCAAATCACGGGCGATGGCAGGAATCCGCATCGGATATGCATTCGGAAGTGAGAAGCTGATCCGGTACCTGAATGATGTGAAGTTCTCGTTCAATTCTTATACAATGAATACGCCTGCAATAAGGCTTGGTGCAGAAGCTGTAAAAGATGAAGCATATTTTAAGGAAACAGTTGCAAAGATAATTGCAACAAGAGAGAGAATCAAACCGGAACTGAGAGCGTTGGGATTTGAATTTCCGGACTCCATGAGCAACTTTATATTTGCCAGACATCCCAGATATGCCGCAACAAAGTTACAGAATATGCTGCGGGAGAAGAACATCTTTGTTAGACACTTTACGTCATCCAGAATCAATGATTACTTAAGGATATCGATTGGCACGGATGAACAAATGGATATTCTGATCGCGACGCTAAAGGAATATATGCAATTGCAGTAGAATGATTTATAATAAAAGAAAAAAACAGGAGATTAGAAATGATTAAAGAAATATTAAAAGGAGCTGTAATCGGAGTTGCTAATATCATACCAGGTGTGAGCGGAGGAACCATGGCGGTATCACTTGGTATTTATGATAAATTAATTCATGCGATTACTCATATTGTAAAAGAATTTAAAGAAAGCATGAAGACACTGATTCCAATCATACTGGGGGCGGGGCTTGGAATAGCTGTCCTGTCCTTTGTGATTAACTTTTTGTTCAAAGTTTTTCCAGTACAGACCAATTTTCTCTTCATTGGTCTGATTCTGGGTGGACTCCCGATTATTTTGAACAGATTAAAAGCAACCGGAAAAAAGGTAAACGTAGGCAATGGAATTGCTTTTCTGGCTTTTTTTGCACTGGTTGTAGGAATGGCGGTAATCGGAGAGGCAGAAAGCGGAGCAGCGGATGTCAGCTTTAACCTGATTAATGTCTTAAAATTGTTTGTAGTTGGCATTATTGCCAGCGCGACCATGATTATACCGGGTGTCAGCGGATCCATGGTATTGATGATCATGGGATATTATACGACGATCATTGAGACAATTACCTTATTTATTAAATCAGTACTTTCATTTGACAGTAATGGTATCATGCAGGGAGTTGCCGTATTATTTCCCTTTGGAGTCGGCGTGCTGGTCGGTATCGGTATAATTGCAAAGCTGATTGAGCTTGTATTTGCCAAGGCGCCTAATTATGCATATTGCGCGATTCTGGGACTGGTAATTGCATCTCCGATAGCAATTATACTGATGTCAGACTTGAGCAGATATAACGTATTATCAATTGTAACGGGTTGTATTACTTTTATAGTTGGATTTTTTGCGGCATCCAAACTGGCAGAAGAGTAGGCCGCTAAGGCGAAGAAAGGCTGATAGAGTGGAAGCGTATACAGGTTTTGCAAAGGTATATGATACCTTTATGGATAATGTTCCGTATGAAGAGTGGGCAGATTATGTAGAACAGATTTTAAAATCATACCATATAACAGATGGTCTTTTGCTGGATCTTGGATGCGGAACAGGAAATCTTACGAAACAGATGGCAGACAAAGGTTATGATATGATCGGCGTTGATAATGCAGAAGAGATGCTCCAGATCGCACTTGATAAGAAAACAGCGGACAATCATGATATTTTATATTTATTACAGGATATGAGAGAATTTGAGCTGTATGGAACGGTACGGGCAGTAATAAGCATTTGTGATTCCATGAATTATATTACGGAAGAAGAAGATCTGCTTACCGTATTCCGTCTGGTAAATAATTATCTGGATCCAAAAGGTATTTTTATTTTTGATATGAACACAATTTATAAATATGAACAAATATTAGGAGAACGCACTTTTGCAGAGAACAGAGATATGTGTAGTTTTATCTGGGATAATTTTTATGATGAGGAAGAACAGATAAATGAATATGAGCTGACTTTATTCGTAAAAGAAAGTCAGGGACTATATCGAAAATATGAAGAAACACATTTTCAACGTGCCTATCACAAGGATACAGTAAAGAAGCTGATTGAAGCATCAGGAATGGAATTTTTAGCTGTATATGATGCGTTTACTTTTGAAGAACCAAAGGCAGAGAGCGAAAGAGTGTATTTCATTGCAAGAGAGTGTGAGAAGAAATTCTAAGGAGCAAAAAAACTACTCCTAAGAATTTCTAATGTTTGGAAGTGTGAGAACGTGAAAGGTATGGTATATGCATGGCAGATTATATAGTAAGGGCAACAGCAGCGAATGCACAGATCAGGGCATTTGCAGCTACAACAAGGGAAACGGTAGAAGAAGCAAGGCAGAGACATAATACGAGTCCGGTCGTGACAGCCGCACTGGGACGTCTGCTCACAGCTGGAACCATGATGGGAAGTATGCTGAAAGGAGATAAGGACATCCTGACTTTACAGGTAAAAGGGGATGGACCCATGCGGGGAATGACAGTAACTGCAGATTCTAAATCTCAGGTAAAGGGCTATGCGATCGAACCACAGATCATGCTCCCGCCCAATGCACTTGGAAAATTAGATGTTGGTGGTGCTGTTGGAAAAGGATTCTTATATGTAATCAGGGACATGGGACTAAAGGAACCTTATTCCGGTCAGACTATGTTGCAGACTGGTGAGATTGCAGAAGATCTGACATTTTATTTTGCGAATTCTGAACAGGTACCATCTTCCGTAGGACTCGGGGTGCTGATGGAAAAAGATAATACGGTAAAGCAGGCGGGTGGCTTCATCATTCAGTTAATGCCGTTTGCAGAAGAGGAAGTAATTCAAAAATTAGAAAAGAATTTACAAAATGTAGATTCTGTGACAGCAATTCTGGATGAAGGAAACACACCGGAGCAGATGCTGGAACTGTTGCTGGAAGGAATGGAACCGGAGATTCTGGATACGAT
>JAEWWQ010000228.1 GCA_023458855.1 Bacillota bacterium | reverse complement strand
GGTCAGTATAGACCCCCATGACTTTTGTATCAAATTCAGACTTCACTTCTCCATTCAGATCATCAACACGTAACTTTTTAAAGTGAACCGGTTCCTTCTTATCAAGATAATTTTCTTTGAACTGCTCCATAATCTGTTCTGGTGATACTTCGCCCTGCTTCTCTGAAATCTTCTGTATAATATTCGCAAATTCCTTATGCATTCCTTTTGGAAGTTTAAATCCAAAATAACTATCCATGACAAATGCAACGCCGCCTTTTCCAGACTGGGAATTAATGCGGACAATCGGTTCATACTCTCTTCCTATATCAGCTGGATCAATTGGTAAATAAGGTACTGCCCAATGTTCCTGTCCTCTTTCTTTCATTGCCAGAACGCCTTTGTTGATCGCATCCTGATGAGAACCCGAAAATGCCGTAAATACTAACTTTCCGGCATAAGGATGCCGCGGATGAATTGGAATCTTACAGCATCTCTCATAAATTTCAATAATATCATTTACATGCTCTATGTTCAGTTCAGGATTGATTCCCTGCGAAAACATATTATATGCCACGGTTAATATATCCACATTACCTGTTCTCTCACCATTTCCGAACAATGTACCTTCTACACGGTCGGCACCTGCAAGAATGGCAAGTTCCGTTGCTGCTACTCCCGTACCTCTGTCATTGTGAGGATGAACGCTTAAGATAATACTTTCTCTGTCCTTAAAGTGTTTGTTCATCCATTCAATCTGGTCTGCATAAGCATTTGGTGTCGTCATTTCCACTGTTGAAGGCAGATTAATAATAATCGGATCTTCCTTTGTTGCACCCCAGGTATTCTGAACAGCTGTACAAATCTCTAACGCATATTCTACTTCTGTTCCTGTGAAGCTTTCCGGTGAATACTCAAGAATAATCTTTCCCGGGAAAGATTTTGCTCTTTCCTTAACCATTTCCGTACCACGAATGGCAATCTCCTTAATTTCCTCTTTGTCCATATGAAATACCACATCTCTCTGTAACACTGATGTCGAATTGTAAATATGAACAACTGCCTGTTTACATCCCTCAATAGATTCAAATGTTCTGTCAATCAGTTCTTTCCGGCACTGTGTCAGCACCTGTACCCGTACATCATCAGGAATCATCTTACGATCAATCAATTCACGTAAAAAATCATATTCTATCTGACTTGCAGCTGGAAAACCGATTTCAATTTCCTTAAATCCAAGACTTACCAAAAACTGAAACATTTCCACTTTTTCTTGCACTACCATTGGGTCAATTAAAGCCTGATTGCCATCCCTTAAATCTACACTGCACCAAATTGGTGCTTTTTGGATTTCTTTATTCGGCCATTCTCTTTCTGGATAAATAATTACAGGATTTCTTTTATATCTTTGATAATTTAACATGTTTTATGTCCTCCGCATAATCGCTTTTTTATGATTTCATTCAGTTATCGTATTACTTGAAAATCCGCGCTGGAATTTTCATGATTCTCGTTCAATTAAAACTTTGGAGTCGATAAATCACACTATAATTCTCAAGGATAAAAAACTTACTTTTGACTATTCGTTTAGCCCCACTTTTCTCACTTCCTTCTTTTTATATTAGTAAAAGCTTAAGACAATACCAGCCCATCATATGAGAATGATGGGCTGATGATTTATATTAGCTATTCGCCTAAACCACTTTCGATTGCACTGACTAAGGACTTTAATGCTTCATCTTCATCTTCGCCCTCACATACAAATTCAACTTCGTCGCCACACTTCACGCATGCCCCAAGTACACTAAGTACACTCTTGGCATTTGCTGTATTCTCTCTAAATTTAAATGTTATCAATGATTTAAACTGCATTGCTTCCTTACATAGGATACCTGCCGGTCTTAGATGTAGCCCTGTTGGATTTTTAATTACTACCTTTTGGCTTACCATAGAACTTCCTCCATTTCGCTAATTGCTAACCCCAACTACAACTATATCATTTTTTATGGGTTCTAACAAGTAGTTTGCTTTATTTTAGTACAGACCTACAGCATAACGTTTTGAATCAGTTCGGCCAGTTTTTTGGCCTCTTCCTCAATCTGTTTCTGGTCTTTTCCTTCTATCATAACGCGAACCAATGGTTCTGTTCCCGAAGGTCTTATCAGCACTCTTCCCTGGCCTGCAAATTTATCATTTAAAGAATTAATTGCTTCTGCAATTTCAGGATAATCCATATAACTTTCTTTTTTATGGTTTGGTACTTTGGCATTTATCAATGCCTGTGGTAATACCTGCATGATCTTAGCCAATTCTGATAACGATTTTTTTGTAGCCACAACCACCTGTAGCAGATGCAACGCACTTAACAAACCATCGCCAGTTGTATTTTCGTCCAGAAAAATAATATGTCCTGACTGTTCGCCTCCAAGATTCGCACCAATTTCACGCATTCTCTCAAGCACATATCTGTCACCGACTTTTGTTTGCTCTGCATTGATTCCGTTTTGTTCTGCCATCAGGAAAAATCCAAGATTGCTCATAACGGTAACAACCACCGTATCATCTTTCAAAGTACCGGACTCTTTCATGAAATTCCCGACAATCGCCATAATTTCATCGCCATCCACTATTTTACCATTTTCATCTACCGCCAAAAGCCGGTCTGCATCTCCATCAAATGCCAATCCAAGATCTGCCTTTTCATAGACAACTCTTGCCTTTAATTCCTCCATATGGGTGGAACCACAGTTTGCATTAATATTAGTTCCGTCCGGTGCTGTATGAATTGACACAACTTCAGCCCCCAGTTCCTTAAGCGTTTCAATGGAGGTGTAATAAGATGCGCCTTCTGCACAGTCCGCAACTATCTTGAGCCCTTTTAAATCGACTGGAACAGACTTGATTGCATGATTGATATACTCTTCTCTTGCATCAGTGCGGTATTTCACTTTACCAACACTTGAGCCGATTGGAAACTTTACGTCTTTCATATCACTTTGAATCAATGCTTCGATCTCATCTTCCATGGCATCCGGAAGTTTATAACCATTTCCATCAAAAAATTTAATTCCGTTGAATTCCACAGGATTATGAGATGCTGAGATAACAACTCCTGCATCCACGCGGTATTTTCTTGTCAGATAAGCAACTGCCGGAGTTGGTACAACACCAACAAAGACAGCATTGGCTCCTACCGAACATACACCTGCCATTAGGGCATTTGCCAGCATATCCCCTGAGATTCTTGTATCACATCCAATCATGATCGTTGGTTTGTGTGCTTTTTCCTTTGTGAGAACATATGCCCCTGCCATTCCTAACTGCATTGCCAGCTGTGGTGTCAATTCTTCGTTTGCAACACCTCGTACACCATCTGTCCCAAATAATCTAGCCATTCTATTCCTCCAACAACTCTATTTTTTCTTATTCTCTATTAGTCGTTTACTGCGTTATTACTCACACTATTGTCAGAAGAAGTCTTTGCCGTTTCCTTTTCCTCAAGTGTGACTTCTACTGTCACCGGCGTTACCACCTGCGCGCCTTCCGGTATCTGGAATGCAACATCAGTGTTGTAGCTTCCCTCTTCAATTGCCGTGACGCCCAGTAATGTCTGCATCTGATTGATATCTATTACGCCGATCAAAGTATTCTCGTTAAGTGTACCTACGATATCGGCAAGACCGGTTATCTGAATCTCCACCGTATCATCCAGACCCGATATCGTTCCCTTCATTCCCGCCGGCACATTCGTTAATGTAATATTCTTACCTGGCACATTAAAAGTAGATGTCATTTCTTTTTCAATACCCACCTGAACTGTTATATTGGCATCACTAGATTTACCTACATAACTTACGCCGCTCGGAAGATAATCTTTTATATTTACTATGGTAGTCATATTACTGCTTTGACCTGTAACATTAATATCGGTAATCTCAACTGAGGTAATGGCATCAATTACTGATTTTTTACCTGCAATCGCCACCGTTCCCGGTGTACTTGTTATATCGCCCGATACAAGGTATCCGGTTGCCGGCACACCCACCGTAGTATAGGTCAGCGGTACTGTGGCCTTAGCCAAAATCTCTACATTGACATTAACGGATGATATATTAGTCGTGATACCATCCATATCAACAAGATTTCCTGCTTCATCATACAACTTCAGTTCTGCTGTTGTGCTGATGTCTGACGTCATACCTGCTACATTAATGCTCGCTACTGCTTTACTTACCTTAGAAATAGCAGATTCCGGACCTGAAATCCTCACCAGGTTCTGATCTGTGGTAATATTCCCAATCATGTAGCCGCTCTCTGGTTCCCCAACTGTTTCACAGCTTACCACCAGCTGCGCTTTCTGCATATTTTCAATGCTCACCTTAAGACTGTCTGTCGTAGAAGTTATACTTTCTAATTTGTCATTGTATCTATTTGAAGATAACTGAATGGCAACTGTATCCATTAATGTCAGTTCCTCCATATCAGCTGTCGCCTTAATATTGTCCCGGCTCAGAGAATCTACAATGGTACGTTTGGCTTTTACAACAACGTCAATCGTGTCTGTTCCATCTAATACCTCATATACTTTTCCCTGGCTGGTTATCGACTCTTCGTTCGTAATCTCCACCGGGATTCCGTAAAATTGGACTGATGTGACAGGATCATTAATATTTACTACAATAAGCCATAAAATCGTGGAAAATAAAACTGCTAAAATTTTAAGGCCCAAATTTTTAGTCAATTTCTTTTTCATTCTTAGACCTTCCCTTCCACAATTTATACTTCTTTTCATCTCCTGCTTTATTTTGAAGTTCTGTCAGTTTCATTTTTAATGTTTCCGCATTTATATTACGATACAGCTTACCGCCATACGCAATGCTTACTTTACCTGTCTCCTCTGAGACAATTACAGTCAGTGAATCTGTTGTCTCCGATATGCCAACAGCAGCACGGTGCCTGGTTCCCAGTTCTTTGCTCAATTCCATATTATCTGATAATGGCAGATAACATGTTGCAGATGTAACCCGGTCTCCTTTTATGATTACCGCTCCGTCATGCAGCGGTGTATTATGTTCAAAAATATTAATCAATAGCTGGCTGGATATAATTCCATCCACCTGAATCCCCGTTCTTTCATATTCTGCCAGGGGTGTATCCTGCTCGATAACGATAAGTGCCCCCGTCTTGACTTTTCCCATTTCGAAGCTTGCTTTTACAATCTCGTTCACAGTTCTGTCTGTAAATCTTCCAGACATATTTTTATTCGTATCAAACGGTAAAATCGTAGCTATAATGTTCTTCTGCCCCAGTGATTCCAATGCCCGCCTTAGTTCCGGCTGCAATACTACAATAATAGCCATAACTGCAAGACTTAATACATTTTCTACAATCCATAGAATCGTAGTCATCCTGAATATAGCCGCAATTAAAATAAACACCATGATAACGCATACGCCCTTTAGCAGTGACCATGCTCTGGTGTTTTTTATCCACAGCATAATCTGGTACACTAAGAAAGAGATAATAACAATCTCTGCTATATCTTCCCATCTTACACTAGGCATGTGAAGAGAAGTCATATACTTACTAACGAACTCCTTTATTTGCTCCATATATTCTTCATCCTAACATCAATTATTTTGTAATCGTTGGCGCCGCTTCCTGCCTTCCTGCTGTTGTTCTCACAATTTTAGATGAATGTGCCTGTTCATTTGTTCTGGTTCCTGCCGACCTGATATCTTTTTGTGCTCTATGCGGATTCGGATTGATTTTCTTCACTTTTTTCTCCGGTGTGGAAACCGTAATCTTGGGTACTGCTTTTACATAATAGTAATACTCATCATCTTCGAACTGAACCAGTTCTGTTCTGGTATAGTCCACATTAAATAAGAAAAATTCGATAATTTTTGCAATTCCTATTGACAGAATAGTGCCAACCACGGTTCCTGCAATTGAAATTTTGGTATCAAATATCAGATCGCCCAGTAAGAGAATAATGACATTGGTTATTGCACCCGCTATAATTCCAATCGTCCATGAATGGTCAACGCTCTTTCTCCTGATCATGTATACAACTAAAATAGTAATTGCAAATGCCAGAATGGTAACCAGCATAGTCTTATTGCTGATGACTCCATCTATAACATAGCGGAATTTCTGTGTTGTTCCTTCTACATCAGTAGCATTTAACGTATTCGTACCGGCACTGATATGTGCTAACAGATAATAAACGATAATACCGCATCCCACTGATACTGCTGATGTCGGTGTTGCAACCAGTCCCATCGCAATCGGGATAATATAAGGTATCTGCAGAAAGAAGCAAATAGGGGTCATGAGCACGACTATGGTATCTTTTGGTGAAAATCTGAAATATAACAGAAACATCAATAAAAATAAGACTGCCGTAACAGCTGCTGATTCTATTGACAATGCATATAAATGCAGTAATACGAATCCTGCTGATACCACAATTATCATATTCATCGGTAAAAAAGAACACATCAATGCTACGACCAACACAACCACCATACTGTCTATCTTACTCATATATCCCAGTTTTCCATTAATGAACAACAAAGCGATGAATGCAAGCAAGAACTTAACGACCGGAATAATATAAACCTCATTCTTACTGTAAAAATTCTTGAGATGTTCTTTTAAAACAAGTAAATTGGTCATTCTAAATATCCTTTCAGTAGTCCTGCACTATTTTCTGTTTTCTTCATAAAATGAAGAAAGCTCTCTCAAATTATTAAAATAGCACTTCAGACTTTTCTTAGCCTTATTGTAACGGTAGAAATATATCACGTATGAAATGACTGCATACACTGATACCATTATCAAATATGCAAAAAGAACATTTTTACCAATCTGAAGCAGATCAAGTTTATAAATATCCTGCATAAATGAGCCAACATCATAGGCTACTGCCAATATAATAATGAGCACAAAAGCGATTGTTGCATAAATTACGGATTTAATTACCTGTAACCCAACATAATCTCCCCGGAAATAGCTTCCAATAGAAACACTTTTTTTTCCCTCATTTTCTTCATAGGATGCCATTCTGGTCATCAAAATTATTCTATCTTCGTTTAACATACATACTCCTAACCATCTTTTCCATCATATCATAAAATATATAAGAAGTAAAATCCGGATAGCCTGCCTTCTCTTATAACTAATAGTCTAAGTATCTCATCTTGGCACGTTCTGATTGCTTTTTATCTGCCTGCAGAATTCCTCTTTTACTTTCCGACGGATTAAATGCTTTTGTCATTTCTATCTTGCACTTCTCACAGAAACGTCCTGTTTTAATCATGGTTCCGCAGGATTCACATTCTATCCCGATCGGTGAGTCCTCTGAAAATACCAGCCTTTCCTCGCGAATCCACTGTTGTATCTGCTGCACTTCTACATCGCACTCTTTAGATATTTGAGAGACACCGACACTTGTATTGTCCTGCACAAATTTTTTAACTTCCTGAAACTTTTCTTCAACTTTATCTCTACATACCGGACAAATCACAGGACCTACAACATAGTTAAAAATTCTTCCACATTTTCTACAATTACGTACATTCATCTTTAGCTCCCATCTGCGACCCTGGGTCGCGTATTAAAATCCTTTTCCTATGGAAAGTGCAATATAATATATTTCGCACTCACTTTTTTTATGAAATTCCTTTGCTATCGCGTCAATCGTACTTCCTGTTGTATAAATGTCATCAATGATTATAATTGACTTTAATTTTACATCATTTTGGCAAATTTTAAAAGCCTTTTTCAAATTATTTCGTCTTCCCTTATCATCTAATTCTTTTTGCGGAGTTGTCTTTTTACAACGCTGTATACACTTTTTATTAACAGGAATAGACAACTCTTTTCCAAGAACATCTGCTATCAGTTCTGCCTGATTGTAGCCGCGTACCTTTCTTTTCGAATTATGGATCGGCACCGGCACCAGCATATCCGGATTCCATTTTTTTATCTCATTGCCCAGTTTCCGGGCAATATCAGTCCCATAGAAATCTGCATATTCACATCTTCCCTGATATTTAAAGCGATAAATAGAAGACTTCACTGACGCATACTCGTACAATGCCAGGCCGCTCTGATAGGCATGTGTTATTGTAGTGCAGTCAAAACAATATTCCTTTTCTTCTGACAGCAAACCTTTTCCGCATTGCTTACATCTTGGTTCCCTGATATAACGTATCTTATGTCTGCACAAGGGACATATCTGTTCTCCGAAGGGATACACTATTTTATCACATACGGGGCAGCGTCTCGGAAATACTAACTCTAACATAATTCTATAGATTCTATATTTATTTTTTCTTAGGAATTTATAAATATTATAAATTAACATTTCCCTACTTCCTGTATTCTGTCGCATAAGCTGGTATATCGTTTTTGTTCATTTTCATTTGCAATCATGGTGTCTACCATCTGACTGCTTCCCAGTATAGTAACGCACTTTTTTGCTCTGGTAATTCCTGTATATAACAAATTTCTGTTAAACAGCAGGCTGGGACCTGACAATATCGGCATGACCACCGCAGGATATTCACTTCCCTGTGATTTGTGAATCGTAATCGCATAGGCAAGTTCCAGCTCATCCAGGCTCGTGAACGGATATATGATTTTCTTATGCTCGTCGAACTCCACCACTATATTCTGTGCATAATCGTTGATTTCACTTATGATACCCATATCACCATTAAATACCCCTACCCCCTTATCCACGGGAATTCCATATTTACTTACAATTTCCCATTCCAGTTGATAGTTGTTTTTTATCTGCATTACTTTATCCCCTTCCCGGAATAATACTTCTCCATTGTAATGCTCTTTTTTCTCTTTCGCTTCCGGATTCAGATATTGCTGCAGGATCTGATTCAATACTTCGACGCCCAGATTCCCTTTCCGCATTGGTGTCAGGACCTGGATGTCATACGGTGCCGCATTTACATACCGGGGAAGTTTATCACTAATTAATTGAATCATATGTTTATAGATCACATTTACATCATTTCTTTCCAGGAAGAAAAAATCTTTGCTCTTATTATCAAGCGATATTTGTTTTCCTTCATTAATCCTATGCGCATTTACCACAATATCACTTTCTTCGGCTTGTCTGAATATTTTCTCCAAAATAACAACAGGTATCATCCTGCTGTTAATCAGGTCACGTAATACCTGTCCAGGTCCGACCGAAGGCAATTGATGGACATCTCCCACCATAATTAGTCTGGTCCCCACACAGATTGCTTTTAATAGTGATTGAAATAGAAAAGTATCGACCATGGACATTTCATCAATGATAACGACATCTGCCTCAATCGGATTTTCTTCGTTCCGCTCAAAGGAAGCATTCCCTCTGTCTTCCTCCATTACCGCACCATTCAGTTCCAAAAGCCTGTGGATTGTTTTTGCTTCGAAGCCTGTTGCTTCTGTCATTCTTTTTGCTGCTCTGCCGGTAGGTGCCGCCAGAAAAATGTCCATTCCCTCCGCTTCAAAATACTGGATTATCATATTTATGGTAGTTGTTTTTCCGGTTCCCGGTCCTCCAGATAAAATAAATATTCCATTGCGAATACTTTCCAGCACTGCCTTCTTTTGAAGTTCATCCAGATGCAACTGTAACTTCTGCTCAAGGTTCTCAATCTTTTTGATGATCTCCTCTTCTTCTGAAGGCAGTAATTGCCTTGTTGCTTCCACAGAAACGTTCAAATCATGTATCATTCTTGCACAGCTCAATTCTGCATAGTAATTTACAGATGCGTATATTCTATTCTTGTTTTCTGTTTTTTTTATGATTATTTTCTTATCCATCATTAGATTTGCCATCTGCGGACTGATCTGTTCCGCACTCAGACCAAGTAACTGTGCTGTTCGCATCAATAGCATATCCTCCGGCAGATAAAGATGTCCCTCTGCTGTTGCCTGCAGTAATATGTACAAGATGCCGCTGCGGATGCGATAATCAGAATCTGTATGGATACCAATCTTACTGGCGATCTCATCAGCAATACGAAAACCGATGCCGGCTATGTCTTCCGCAAGAGTATATGGATTTTCTTTCATGACCTTATACAATTTCATACCGTATTTATCATATATTTTAATTGCAAGCGTGTTTGAAATTCCGTATTTCTGTAGAAAAATCATTGCTTCCCGCATTTCTTTTTTTTCTTCCATCTGCAATGCAATCTCACGTGCTTTACGCTCACTGATTCCCTTAATCTCCACAAGTCTTTCCGGTTCTTCCTCAATAATCCGGAAAGTATCCTGCTTAAATTTTTTTATAATTCTGGCTGCAAGTGCGGTTCCTACTCCCTTACTCGCACCAGAACCCAGATAACGCTCCATGCTGACCACATCTTCTGCTGAAATTATCTCATACGAATTTATCTTGAACTGACTGCCATATAAAGCATGCTCGGTAAAATCTCCAAAAGCTTTGATTGTTTCTCCCAAATCTGCCGACTCCAATGCCCCTACACAGGTGATCTCTTCCCCATCACTTACCATGTTAAATACGGTGTATCCGTTATCTCCATTACGATATATGATGTGTTCTATATATCCTTTCAATGTTTCCACGCAGCTTCCCTATCCTTCCATTCACAGATAAAACTTTATATGCAAAAGGACTGCCTATACAAGCAGTCCTTTCCATAATCTATATCCATTCATACTTAAATATTATAATTACGTTTCATTTGGTCAAACAGCATCTGTGCAAGACCAAGGCTGTTTTTATCTGTTGATTCTGCAGCCAGTGTCTGAATTGCCTGATCCTCAAAGTAATCTAATCTTGTCGAAACACTGGTGGAAGAATATTCTTCCTCCGGTATTGTTTTTTTCATTTCTTTGAAGACCTGCTCTAAGAAATATGATTCAAATTGCTTACAGACATCCATCAGTTTTTCATCTGATGCCTCTGACTGGTCTGTTGCAAGTGCTGAATCTAATTTTTTTGCCGATTCGGTTGTTGCTGTAGTTGTGGATAAATAATCTGCATACATAGAGTTTAAATTACTAATATCCATACGTCATTACCTCTTCAACTGATTTGCCTGTGACATCATATCATCTGATGCCTGAATTGTTTTTGAGTTCATCTCATAAGCACGCTGTGCAACAATCAAATTAACCATTTCATCGACAACCTGCACATTCGATGCTTCCAAATATCCCTGTACAAGATTACTCTTTTTTAAATTCGTATTTGTCGCTTCATTCAGTGCTGTACCACTGGCTCCTGTTGCAGCATATAAACTGCTATCATTTTTTTCTAATCCGGACGGATTGGAAAATTGGTAAATACCCATTTTAATCCCAAGGGATTGCGGCACATTATTATCATCCGGATAATAGAAAGTACCATCCGATGAAGTTGTTATCTTACTTGCCACAAGGTTTTTACTGAATGTAATCTGTTTTCCCGTTGAACTTAAGACCGGAAGACCATCTGTGGTAGATAATGCCAATCCTCCATTTGTTCCTTTAGACAAAATAAAATTACCGTTTCTGGTATAATATGTATTACCGTCTTCGCCCTTTACTGCAAAGAAACCATCCCCTTGAATAGCAAACCCGGTAGTATTGGAAGTTGCCGTCAGACTTCCCTGTTGAAACATAGAAGTAATCGCTGAATTTCGCACGCCAAGTCCCACCTGTGCACTTGTCGGTTTTGGTGTTCCGTTTGCAGAAGTCGTTGACGTCTGCAGTGTTTGATAAAGTAATGTCTTAAACTCAGCTACATCTGTTTTAAAACCCGTTGTATTGACGTTAGCAAGGTTATTCGATATAACATCTACGTTCGTCTGCTGCGCAATCATACCTGATGCTGCAGTCCATAATGATCTCACCATTTTTATCTATCCCCCTTATAATTTACCAAGCTGATTAGCCGCAATCTCCAACGCGCTGTCATGTGTCTGGATTACTTTTTGATTTGACTCATATGCCCTCGTAACAGCGATCATATCAACCATCTCTTTTACCACTTCCACATTAGAATTCTCCAGATATCCACTCATTACGGTAGCTGTAGAATCCTTTGTCTGTGCACCATCTACTGCCTGATACATATTTTCACCAAAATGTTCCAGATAATTATAATCCTCAAAATCGGTTACCAAAATCTGTGCGACCTGTGTTCCGTTCTGGAAAACCGCTCCGTTCGATGCCGTTGATAAACTCAGATTCGGATCTACCTTTATCCTCTTATTATCGGTTCCAAGAACATAATCTCCGTCTTCTGTTACCAGATATCCCTGCTGATTAACCTGAAAGGTACCTGCTCTTGTATATTTTGTAGATGTCTCACCATCCTTATTGGTATATTCTATTGCAAAAAAGCCATCACCCGATATTGCAAAGTCAGTATCATTTCCTGTAGGTTTAAAGCTGCCCTGCTCATAATCGGTATAGCATTCACCTATTTTGACCCCTGGTGTATTTGCACCGATATTTCGCGCAATATTAGGATTTTCCGAAATATCTTTTATTTTATACGCCAAGGCATCCTTAAACGTCTGACTGGTAGCTCCTTCTTTCTTAAATCCTACTGTGGCTGAGTTTGCAAGATTATTGGATATAACGTCTAATCTGTTCTGTTCATTTATCATTCCGGTGTAGCCAGTGTATAGGCCTTTTAGCATGATATTCCTCCTTGGTACGGCATTCCTTATTCTTCTGCTGTAGTCATAGTTTAATTATCGTCTCTGTAACCTGCTAAAAATTCAACATATTTACCTGTTCCGATTGCAACAGCAGTCATAGGTTCTTCTGCTGTCATCGTGTTGATTCCGGTCTTGGAAGAAATCAGTTCCTCCAAACCACGCAGCAAACTGCCTCCGCCTGTCAGCACAATTCCCCTGTCTGCAATATCTGCTGCCAGTTCCGGCGGTGTCTTTTCCAACACACTATGAATGGCTTCAATAATCTGAGATGTTGTTTCTTTTAATGCTTCTTCCGTCTCTTCCGAAGATACCTTAACCGTCTTTGGAAGGCCGGTTACTAAATTACGTCCACGGACATCCATATAGTCTACTTCTGCCCTTTTATAGCAGGAACCTATCTTAATCTTAAGATCCTCTGCGGTTCTTTCACCAATTAACAAATTATGCTTTTTTCGCATATAACGAACGATTGCTTCATCAAAATCATCGCCGGCGATCTTAATAGACGCACTGACTACAGTGCCCCCCAGGGAAATAACTGCAATATCAGAAGTACCTCCGCCAATATCAACAATCATATTGCCGCATGGCTTCGAAATATCAATTCCAGCTCCGATTGCCGCAGCAATTGGTTCTTCAATAACAGATACTTCTCTGGCCCCTGCCTGATAAGTCGCATCTTCTACAGCCTTTTTCTCAACTTCCGTTACACCGCTGGGTACGCAGACTGAGATTCTCGGTTTGCGGAAGGTTCTCTTGCCCAGTGCCTTCTGAATAAAATATTTCATCATTTTTTCTGTAACTGTATAATCTGAAATAACACCTTGTCTTAACGGTCTGACTGCTATAATATTTCCAGGTGTTCTGCCGAGCATCAGTCTTGCATCTTCTCCGATTGCTCTTATTTTATTTGTATCTCTGTCAAAGGCTACAACAGACGGCTCCTTCAGGACAACTCCCTTGCCCCTGATGTATACCAGAATACTGGCTGTTCCCAAATCGATTCCTATATCAGTATATTGCATAAATGTAAATCCCCTTTCTGCGGATATCTATCTTCATTCTGTCCAAATGTTCTTTCGTTAAACATACGTAGATATTATACCTCATAAATACAGTTTTTCAAAGGGTTTTCACAAAATTCATAAATATTTAAAATTATTTATAATCTGATAATAAAGTTCTTTTTATACAAGCGAATGCACAAGAGGCAAAGCGTTTCTCTCCGCTCTGTATTCCCGTGCATCCATCCATACTTACTTAACACTATTTATATCGGCTTTTTTCGCTAAAACATTATAGGGAATTTTTCTTATCTTTTTCCAGCATCTTCCGGATATAGATACCTGTATAAGAGTCTTTAGACTCCGCAACCTGTTCCGGAGTTCCTGTTGCAACAATATTTCCTCCTTTGTTTCCGCCCTCCGGCCCGATATCAATGATATAGTCTGCTGTTTTAATCACATCAAGGTTGTGCTCTATCACAACAATGGTATTTCCGCCTTCCGCAAGCTTTTGCAGAATCATTGTCAGTTTGTGCACATCTGCAAAATGAAGTCCCGTTGTCGGTTCATCCAATATATAAATGGTATTTCCCGTGCTTCTCTTAGAAAGTTCTGTTGCCAGCTTGATTCTTTGCGCCTCTCCACCTGACAAAGTCGTAGAAGGCTGTCCTAATCTGATGTAGGAAAGACCCACTTCATAAAGCGTTGCTATTTTTCTATGAATGGACGGTACATTTTCAAAAAAGTGCATCGCTTCCTCTACTGTCATATCCAGAACATCGTAAATACTCTTTCCCTTATATTTTACTTCCAGCGTTTCCCTGTTGTAGCGTTTCCCGCCGCACACTTCACAAGGTACATACACATCCGGAAGAAAGTGCATCTCTATCTTAATGATTCCATCTCCGCTGCAGGCTTCGCAGCGTCCACCCTTTACATTAAAACTGAACCGCCCTTTTTTATATCCTTTTGCTTTTGCATCGGCAGTGGTTGCAAATAAATCCCTGATCTGGTCAAATACGCCCGTATAAGTAGCCGGATTGGAACGAGGCGTTCTCCCGATTGGTGATTGGTCAATATCGATCACTTTATCCAGTTGCTCTATCCCATCTATCCCCGCATGCCTGCCCGGGATCGTTCTGGCACGGTTCAGTTTTTTGGCCAGGTGCTTATACAAAATTTCATTGACCAGAGAACTTTTCCCAGAACCTGACACACCTGTCACACAAGTGATTACTCCCAAAGGGATCTTTACATCTATGTTCTTCAGATTGTTTTCTGCCGCCCCCCGGACCGTTAGATATCCCGTGGGTTTTTTACGCTCTTTTGGTACCGGAATACGCATTGCACCACTCAGGTATTTTCCCGTTACAGAATTTGGGTTTTTCATAATCTCTTCTGCGTTACCTACGGCAACTACTTCTCCTCCATGCTCACCGGCACCAGGACCAATATCTACAATATAGTCTGCGGCAAACATGGTATCTTCATCATGTTCCACCACCAGCAGACTGTTCCCCAGATCTCTCAGTTTACAAAGAGTATTCAGTAATTTGTCATTATCCCGCTGGTGCAGACCGATACTGGGCTCGTCAAGAATATAGCATACTCCGACCAGTCCGGATCCAATCTGCGTTGCCAGACGGATTCTTTGTGCTTCTCCGCCGGATAATGTGCCCGTGGCTCTTGACAGAGACAGATAATCCAGTCCGACATCCATTAAAAACCCGACGCGTGCACGGATTTCCTTTAAAACCTGTTTTCCGATTAATTGCTGTTGTGTTGTTAATTCCATATTCTCCAAAAAATTATGCAGTGTCTCAATTGGCATGGCAGTAATCTCATAAATATTCTTCTCGCAT
Source organism: Bacillota bacterium (assembly GCA_023458855.1). Classification (GTDB taxonomy): domain Bacteria; phylum Bacillota; class Clostridia; order Lachnospirales; family Lachnospiraceae; genus SZUA-378. Next base: position 2,233 of record JAEWWQ010000228.1, on the reverse strand, counting down.
ACGGTAACTGCAAGAGAAGTCTTTTTCAATCTCATGCCATTGCATTCCGTACATGGAGTAATACGCATAAACATCTCATACTCCTGCCTCATAACATCTGAACCAGTCTCACGATATCTTCTCTGCATATTCATAATAAGTCCTTCGAAAGCAACATCATAGATTCCTTCCCCACGCTGTCCCCGGTAGTGTACCTTTACTTCCCTGCTTCCTTTTCCGTACATCAGCATATCCTGGACCTCTTTTGACAGTTGATTATACGGCGTGGTGAGTTCGAATTTATATTCTTTGCTTAATGCTTTGAGGATTGCATATGTGTAGCTGGAAGGATCCGTACAGGATTGCCATCCCATTCCCGCAATAGCTCCTTCTGCAATGCTTAAGCTCTGATCCGGAATCAGCAATTCAGGGTCGAACTCCATCTTATATCCAAGACCAAAACATACCGGGCAGGCACCAAACGGATTATTGAAAGAAAAACTTCTGGGTTCAATTTCGTCTATGCTGATGCCGCAATCCGGACAGGAAAAGCTTTGGCTGAAATTCAACGTTTCGCCATCAATCACATCGACCTGCAGCAATCCTTCTGCCAGGTCCATCACATTTTCTATAGAGTCAGTCAGACGTCTTTCTATTCCGTCCTTTACTACAAGCCTGTCCACAACAATCTCGATGTTGTGTTTGATATTTTTTTCCAGTTTGATCTCCTCTGTCAGCTCGTATAAGTTGCCATCAACGCGCACCCTGACATAGCCGCTTCTCTTTGCTCTGTCAAATATCTTGGCGTGTTCTCCCTTACGCCCCCGGACTACCGGTGCCAGCAATTGAATCTTTGTCCCCTTTTCCAGGCTCATGATCTGATCCACGATCTGATCTATGCTTTGTTTCTTGATCTCTCTCCCGCATTCCGGACAATGAGGAATTCCGATTCTTGCATAAAGTAAACGAAAGTAATCATAGATCTCTGTTACGGTTCCTACAGTAGACCTTGGATTTCTGTTCGTCGATTTCTGGTCAATCGAAATCGCCGGCGACAAGCCTTCTATTTTCTCGACATTCGGCTTTTCCATCTGTCCCAGAAATTGCCTTGCATAAGATGACAGTGATTCCATATACCTTCTCTGTCCTTCTGCATAAATCGTGTCAAATGCCAATGATGATTTCCCAGAACCTGACAGTCCTGTCAGAACCACAAGTTGATTTCTGGGAATATCCAAATCAATATTTTTTAGATTGTGCTCATTTGCTCCTCTGATTTTAATGTAATCCTGCCGTGGGAGCATCTTCGGTAATGTCTTTTCCATTTTCCAGCCTTTCTGACCTACTTTTCCATATCATTCAAATGCTTCTTAAGTTCCACCATCTTATCGCGAAGTTCTGCGGCCGCTTCAAAATTCAGGTCTGCAGCTGCTTTTTTCATCTTCTTCTGTATACCGCCGATCAATTTTTCCAGCTCTTCACGGTTCATGGATTCCGGATCCTTATCGAACTTCAATTCTTCTTTAGCGATTACTTTTGAAATACTGATAAGATCACGCACGGCTTTCTGAATCGTCCGCGGTGTGATTCCATGTTCTTCGTTATATTGTTGCTGTATCTTACGCCTTCTATTCGTTTCCTCTATTGCAGTCTTCATAGAATCCGTTATCATATCGGCATACATCACGACATGACCTTCCGCATTACGCGCCGCGCGCCCGACGGTTTGGATCAGTGATGTGGAGGAACGCAAAAATCCCTCTTTATCTGCATCCAGAATAGCCACCAGCGATATTTCCGGTATATCTAATCCCTCACGAAGCAGATTGATACCAACCAATACATCAAATACATCCAGACGCATATCGCGGATAATCTCTGCCCTTTCCAAGGTATCTATATCGGAATGCAGATACTTCACACGAACCCCGACTTCTTTCATATAGTCCGTAAGATCCTCCGCCATTTTCTTGGTCAACGTTGTAACTAATATCTTATTATGCTTTTTGGTCTCTTTTCTGATCTCACCGATCAAATCATCTATCTGCCCCTCCACCGGACGGACATCTATCTCGGGATCCAATAATCCTGTAGGACGGATGATCTGTTCTGCGCGTAATAACTCATGTTCTTCTTCATAAATATTAGGTGTTGCAGAAACAAAAAGCAGCTGATCGATATGATTCTCAAACTCACTAAATTCCAGTGGTCTGTTATCCATCGCGGACGGCAGACGGAATCCATAATCTATAAG
>JAEWWQ010000227.1 GCA_023458855.1 Bacillota bacterium | reverse complement strand
GGCATCAATCATGCGGTCAATTTGAGTTCAGAAATCAAATTGACCGCATGATTGATGCCAATATTCTGGGAGCTGTCATTGAAAAATTTGTTAGTCCAACTGTAAACCTGAGCATATATCCGATTTTAGATGATAATGGAGAGGTTAAAATACCTGGGCTTGATAATCATACAATGGGGATTATATTTGAAGAGCTTATCCGTAAATTTAATGAAGAAAACAATGAGGAAGCCGGAGAACACTTCACGCCCAGGGATGTTATTGAATTAATGGCGGATATGACTATTTTGCCTGTTGTCGACAAATTAAAGGATGGCTCATACCTTGTCTATGACGGTGCATGCGGTACGGGCGGTATGCTTACTATTGCGGAAGAAAGATTGCTTGAGTTGGCAGAAAGGCACAACAAGCGAGTATCAATAAATCTTTTCGGACAGGAAATAAACCCTGAAACCTATGCAATTACAAAAGCCGACATGCTTTTAAAAGGCGAAGGGGAGCAGGCGGAAAATATTAAGCTCGGTTCTACATTATCAGAAGACCAACACGCCTCAAAGTACTTTGATTTCATGCTTTCAAATCCTCCTTACGGAAAGAGCTGGAAAACAGATATGGATCGCTTGGGTGGAAAAGGTGATATTACAGATACACGTTTTGTAGTTTCACATAAAGATGAACCTGTTTTGAAAATGATTCCAAGATCAAGCGATGGTCAGCTTTTATTTCTGGCAAACAAAATAAGCAAAATGAAGCACAACACAGAGCTTGGAAGCCGTATTGTAGAAGTTCACAATGGCTCATCGCTGTTTACAGGTGATGCAGGGCAGGGTGAGAGCAATTTCAGAAGATATATTATAGAAAATGACTGGCTGGAGGCAATTGTGGCACTGCCGGAAAATATGTTTTACAATACTGGAATTGCAACTTTCATATGGATTGTAACTAATAGGAAGGTGTCACGCAGACAGGGAAAAGTGCAGCTCATTGATGCAACATCAATGAAATCACCGCTTAGAAAAAATCTCGGCAACAAGAACTGTGAATTAACACCCGAGATTCGTGCTGAAATTACCAAGCTATTGCTGGAATTTGAAGAAACAGAACAGTCAAAGATTTTTGATAATAAAGAGTTCGGTTACTCAAAAATAACAGTTGAAAGACCTCTGAGACTTTCAGCAGATTTGTCAGAAGCGCATTTGAATGAATTTGAATGGCTATGCGGTGATGCCGATGAGATTGAAACAATTCTTTTGTTAAAAGCAGTGGCAGAGCATTTTGATTACAAAAAAATTATGGATTTCAATGCATTTACAAAAGAACTTGAAAAAACAGCAAAACGATTAAATATCAAGCTACCGTTAAAACGGATGAATTTTATAAAAAATCAGTTTGCCGAAACAGACGAGGCGGCAAAAAAAGTAATAAAGAAATTTCATGCGGCAGGAAAAGTGCCCAAAAATCCGCTTTATGGATTTTTTGAGATACCACAAGGCATTGTTGAATATGAGCCTGACACCAATCTGAGAGACACAGAGCAAATTCCGCTGTTGCATGAGGGCGGCATTGAAGCATTCTTTAAAGAAGAGGTATTAACCTTTGCACCAGATGCATGGATTGATGCTTCAAAAACTCAAATAGGTTATGAAATCAGCTTCACAAAATATTTCTACAAGCCTGTAAAGCTAAGGTCACTAGAAGAAATAGTAGCAGATATAAAAGCACTAGAAGCAGAAACAGACGGCTTGCTCGATGAAATTATAGGAGGCTGAGAGAATGATGAATAATGAGCTTAAGCCTTATGAGGAGTATAAAAAAACAGGATTATTTTGGATTAATGAAATTCCAGTTGATTGGGAGTGGCAATTTCTTTCGCAAGCATGTAAAGAAAAATGTCAAAAGAATTCAATGTGTACTAAGAATAACGTGTTATCACTGAGCTATGGGCAAATAATAAGAAAAAAGAATAAAGATTTTGGATTAGTGCCAAAAGAATATGGCAATTATCAGATTGTAAAGCAAGGAGATATAATTCTTCGATTAACTGATTTACAAAATGATAAGCGCAGTTTAAGGACTGGACTGGTTAAGGAAACTGGGATAATAACATCTGCATATACATGTTTGTACACAAAAAATAATTCTTCTAGTTACATACACTATCTTCTTCATGCATACGATTTGAAAAAAGTCTTTTATGGTATGGGTGGAGGTGTAAGGCAATCTATTGGATATGAAGATATTAGAAAATTAAAGTTACCCATACCCCCTCGTCCTGAGCAAGACCAGATTGCTAAGTATCTTGACTATAAATTAGCTAAAATCAATAAATTCATCAAGGCTGAGAAAAGAAAACTTGAGTTAGTACGAGAACTTATAGATGGTGAACTAGAAAGAATTCTTAAATTTGATGATATAAGTTGCTGTCGACTAAAAAACATCGCGGATTCAGTAGGTAAAGAAGTTAAGCGTGTTAGTGAAAAAGAGTATATTCCCATTGGCTTATACAATAGAGGAAGAGGAATATTTCATAAGCCAAGTACTCTGGGTGCTGATTTAGGAGATTCTATTTTCTTTGAAGTTGGCGATGATTACTTAGTTTTCAGTGGCCAATTTGCATGGGAAGGTGCTGTTGCTGTCACAAATTCAGAAGATATAGGATGCATTGCCTCACACAGGTATCCTATGATTAAGGGCAAAGCAAATGTTGTTACCTCCAAATTTTTGTGGGCGTTTTTTGTGTCAAAATACGGAAACCATTTACTTAATTTATATTCTAGAGGTGCAGCAGGTAGAAATCGCCCTCTTAATATTGATCATTTGTTGAAAGAGAAAATTCCTGTACCATTAATAGAAAATCAAGCTAGAATAACTCGTTTGGTAGAGGAATATCAGGTGATTAGAAAAGAAATATCCAAATATACTGACTTAATGACCGAATACAAAGCAACCCTCATTTCCGACGTTGTCACAGGAAAGGTTGATGTCAGGCATATAGAAGTTGATGAGCCGGAAGAGGAAATAATTGCGGAGACAGATTTTGAGGACATTTCATTAGACGAAGATGCCGGAGAAGTAGAGGAGAGTGAGGATTAATGCCGAGCAATGTCAAGGAAGAGGGTTTTGAAACTCTTATAGTAAAGCATATGACTGAGGTTAACGGCTATGAGGAAGGCACGAACCTAGATTACAACAAGGGCTATGCAGTTGATGAAAAAAGGCTTTTAAGATTTCTTGAGACTACCCAGCCTGAAAAGCTTGAGAAGTTGGGGCTTGAAATTGAAGCAAATAAAATAAAGTTTTTGAATCGGTTGCAAGGTGAAATTGCAAAAAATGGAGTTATAGATATTTTTAGAAACGGATTTAAGATTTACCCTGTAACTCTTGATATGTATTGCATGATGCCTTCTGAAAATAACTCCGATGCAAGGGCGATGTATGAGAAGAACATTTTCAGTGTTACAAGGCAATTGCATTACTCAAAGGACAGCAGCAGACTGGCACTGGATTTTGTTGTTTTTTTGAACGGCTTGCCTATAATCACATGTGAGCTGAAAAATAGTCTTACAAAACAGAATGTGGAGGATGCAATTCTTCAATATAAGAATGACAGAGATTCAAAGGAGCTTTTGTTCAGCTTCGGACGCTGTATGGTTCACTTTGCGGTAGACGATAATCAGGTTTGTATGTGTACAAAGCTTGACGGCAAGAAATCCTGGTTTCTTCCATTTAATAAAGGGTATGAGGGCGGTGCAGGAAATCCGCCGAATCCTTCCGGCATAAAAACTGATTATTTATGGAAGGATATTTTAACAAAATACGAGCTGTCAAATATTATTGAAAACTTTGCACAAATAATATCAGAAAGAGATGAGGAAACAAAGAAAATAAAGTACACCCAGATATTTCCTAGATATCATCAGCTTTCTGCGGTCAAGGCTTTGCTTGCTGATGTTTCGCAAAAAGGTGTCGGACAGAAATATCTGATTCAGCACAGCGCAGGCAGCGGTAAGTCAAACTCCATTGCGTGGCTGGCGCATCAGCTTGTTTCTATGGAAAAAGCCGGAAAGCCTTTATTTGATTCGATAATTGTAGTAACTGATCGTATCAATCTGGACAAGCAGATTAAAAACACTATTAAAGGCTTTATGCAAGTGGCTAATACTGTCGGACATGCCGATAGCTCGGGGGATTTGAAGAGGCTTCTTCAAGATGGCAAAAAGATTATTATTACAATCGTACATAAATTTCCTTATATTCTTGATGATATTGGTACTACCCACAGACAGAACAACTTTGCAATAATTATTGACGAAGCGCACTCCAGCCAGAGCGGAAATATGTCAGCCAAAATGAATATGGCACTCTCTACCGAATTTGAAAATGGAGAGGAAGCGTCAACCGAAGATATAATTAACAGTATCATTGAAGGACGAAAGATGCTGAAAAATGCCAGCTATTTTGCATTTACTGCCACGCCGAAAAATAAGACACTTGAAATGTTTGGTGTACCTTATGAATCGGAAGGCAGAATAAAGCACAGACCGTTTCATAATTATACGATGAAACAAGCTATTCAAGAAGGTTTTATACTTGATGTTCTAAAGCATTATACACCAATTAATAGTTATTACAAGATTGCCAAGGCGGTTGAGGATGACCCACTTTTTGATAAAAAGAAGGCTCAGAAGAAGCTTAGAAAATACGTGGAGTCGCAGGAAAAAGCTATTGAGCTGAAAACAGAGATCATGATGGATCATTTCCATAATCAGGTGATTGCAAAAAGAAAAATCGACAGACAGGCAAGAGCTATGGTTGTAACAAGCAGCATTGAAAGAGCGATTCAGTATTATCATGCCATTGATAATTATCTCCGGAAGCACAAAAGTGCTTATAAGGCAATTGTAGCTTTCTCGGGAGAATACGATTACGGCGGCGTAAAAGTGACTGAAAGTTCTATCAATGGCTTTTCCAGCAGTGAAATTGAAAAGCGCATGAAAAGAGAACCATATAGAATATTAGTAGTAGCAAATAAATTTCAGACAGGCTATGACGAACCGTTGCTTCACACAATGTATGTGGATAAAATCCTTACAGATATAAAAGCTGTGCAGACATTGTCACGGCTCAATCGTGCGCATCCCCAAAAGCTGGATACCTTCATTCTGGATTTTGCCAATGATACAGAAACAATCAAGGAAGCCTTTGAAAAATACTATACAACTACGGTGCTTTCAGATGAGACTGACCCTGATAAATTGAATGATCTTGAGTCGGATATCAATGCATATCATGTTTTCACCGACTACCATGTGGACTCGGTGGTTGAACTTTACCTAAATGGAGCAGACAGAGACAGATTAGACCCTATACTTGATTCTTGCACCCGCAATTATGAAAAGGATTTGGACGAAAATGGACAAGTGGATTTTAAGAGCAAGTGTAAAGGCTTTGTCCGCACTTATGGATTTCTTGCTGCAATTTTGCCATATGGAAATGCGGACTGGGAGAAGTTATCCATATTCTTGAATCTGCTGACACACAAGCTTCCTGCACCGATTGAAGAGGATTTGTCAGCAGGAATTCAGGAAGCTGTTGATTTGTACAGCTACAGAGCAGAAGCGCAGGCTTCCATGTCAATTGTCATAGAGAGTCAGGGAGAGTATGGCATTGACCCTGTTCCGACCAGTGCAGGCGGCGGAAGAGGCGAGGTAGAGCTTGATTTATTAAGCAATATTCTTCTTGAATTCAATGATTTGTTTGGAAATATTGAATGGAAAGATATTGACCAAGTTAAAAAGCGTATTTCTGAAATACCTGAAATGGTGGCAAAAGACAAGAACTATCAAAATGCCATGAAAAACTCTGACAAGCAGAATGCAAAAATTGAAAGTGATAAGGCTCTTAATAAGGCGATTATAAACATTATGGCAGATAACATGGAAGTTTTTAAGCAGTTTAATGACAATCCGTCATTTAAAAAGTGGCTGGCGGACATGGTATTTAACCTGACATTTAATACTGACGGTGTTGTATACGAAGGGCAGGCGATGATTTAGCAGGAATAATAAAGAGCCAAAGTATAGTTGCTGAATTTAGAGGAAATCAAGAAGTTAACAGATATATTGATTGCAATTGAGATATAAATAGTATTTACCGGTAATCATTTTAAAATGCTAGGAGGATCAAGTATGGGTGCTTATTTTGAAAAGCAGTATAAAAACTTAAAATACGTGAAGGCGTCTGACTCTTCTACTGGCTTGAGAAATGCTCAAATCGGTGCTATTCATGCAATTTCATCATATTTTACTATTCCTAGAAGTAAATCGGCTATTGTTGTAATGCCTACTGGTTCAGGGAAAACTGCAGTACTGATGATGTCTCCTTATGTGGTGGAAAGTAAAAAAGTACTTGTCGTAACTCCGAGCATAATGGTGCGGGGACAAATTTTCGAGGACTTCACTTCTCTAAGAACATTATGCAAGGCGAATGTTTTTAATAACAGCGTTAAGAAGCCTAATGTTTTTGAATTGAAGAATATGTATTGTGAAGAACACTACGAATCAGTGTTAAATGCGGATGTTGTGGTTGCGACACCGAAGTGTGCGCTGTCTCTTTCAATAATTGAGGGGATCCGAGAATTATTTGATATTGTACTGATAGATGAAGCTCATCATGTGCCAGCAAAAACATGGGAACAGATTCTTATAAATATTAATGAGGCAAAGCATATACTTTTTACCGCAACACCATTTAGACTTGATAAAAAAGAAATAAAGGGTGAGATGATTTATTCTTATCCGCTGTCAATGGCTTATAGTGATGGGATATTCGGAGAAATTGAATATATTCCAATTAATGAAGCACCTAATAAGGATTATTTAATTGCTAAAAAGGCAGAGCGTGTTTTTTATGCTGATAGGCAATTGGGGTATGATCATTACCTGATGATTAGAACAAATTCGAAGGATAATGCGAAGGAATTGGAAAAACTATATGCATCTGAAACTACATTGACACTAAAGAGAATTGATAGTTCTATGAGTAGCAGAAGTATAACGAAATACATTGATGAATTGAGGAATAAATCCCTTGATGGGATTATCTGCGTAGATATGTTAGGTGAAGGATTTGACTTTCCCAATTTAAAAATTGCGGCAATTCATTCTCCGCATAAATCTCTAGCGAGTACATTGCAGTTTATCGGAAGGTTTGCCAGAACGAATGGTGATAATATTGGAACAGCAAAGTTTATTGCTATGAACGATAATGAATTACTCATCGAGAATGAAGCTTTATTTACTAATGATGCTATATGGCAAGAAATCATTATTGACTTGAGTGAAAACAGAACTAGAGAGGAAGAACAGACAAAAGAATATTTTAAAACATTTAGGAAGGCAGATAACAAACCAAGTGATGGTATAGCAGAAATTTCTCTGCATAGTGTGAGGCCAAATTGTCACGCGAAAATATTTAAAGTTACTGAATTTGACATAAATGCAAGTTTTCCTGATGTATGCAAGGTAACAGAAGAGGTTCTAATTAATGAGACTGATAATACGGTTGTCGGGATTGGAAAAGAAAACACTATACCTAAATGGATGACTAATGATAGCATTGTTGATGTGAACAATATCCTGTATATTGTTCATTACCAAAAAGAATGCGGATTGCTATTCATATATTCACAAAATAAAACGGAAGTCATATACGATTCTATCGCAAAAAGTTTTTCTAAAACGTATACAAAAATTCCAAAACATCAGATGAATCGCGTATTAGGAGAACTTGATGGGTTTGAGATATTCAATTCAGGGATGCAAAATCGGTATGTAGAATCGGGTGAGTCTTATAGAATATCCGCTGGTTCTGATGTTAGTTCTGCTATAGATTCAGTTACTGGCCAGTTATATTCACCGGGGCATGTGTTTTGCAAGGCATCAACTGAAGAAAGCGAAATTACTATCGGATATAGTAGTGGATCCAAAATGTGGAGCAGTTCATATATGTCTATTCCACAATTTGTAAAATGGTGCAACTTTAACGGTAAAAAGATTGTGAATGGGGACATAAAGGTTAAGACGAATACAAATTTTGACTTTTTACCTATGCCGACACCATTACAAAAATATCCGGAGAACATTTTTATATGTGATTATTCAGCAGATACGTATAGTTCTGCACCGGTACTGAAAGAGGAAATAGAAGGTATTTTCAAAAGTATTTTAACAGATATTTCTCCGAGTATAATTAAAATAGTGCCAAATGCCATAACAATTGAATTTAGGAATGCGGGAAAAGTTGAGCATATTGAGTGTGACATCAACGGTAACTATTCGTCAAAGAATACGCAATTAAGACTTATAGATGGAAGAAGTGTAATGACGCTTGTTGATTATCTTAACGAATATCCATTAGTATTTAAAACGACAGATGATATTCTAATTCAAGGGATTGAACAGTTTAAAGGTAATCCAGAAGCAATTGTATATACGTCAGATAATATTATTGGAATAGATTGGGACAAATACGGAACTGATAGAAGTGTTGAAGTCAATGATCCAGTTCATCACCCAACTGAGATTTCGATTCAAACAACAGTAGAAAAACTACTGAAAAATGATTTGAGTAACAAATTTATCATAAATGATCATTCTAGTAGTGAAATGGCTGATTTTATAACAATACAGGAAACAGAATTTGCATTTGAAGTGACGCTTTATCATGTAAAGAAAATGTCAGCGACTACATACAATAATAGTGTCAATGATGTGTATGAAGTGGCCGGACAAGCTGTGAAATCTACAATATGGCTTAAAACTAAGCCTGGATTTATTAAAAAAGTTGCCGATAGAAGACGAAGGGAACATTGTAAATTCGTTCATGGTGATTATGATACCTTTAAGATGACAATGAAGCAAAATAAACAATTGGTTGGTAAAATAGTCATAGTACAACCATCTATATGCCCTAATGAACCAATTCCTGATAAAATTCAACGAATATTAGCTGCATCACACTATTATATAAAAAATTCCGGAAAAGTTAAGAAATTATTTATATGGGGGAGTCAGTAAAATATGTACATCATTAATCGCAATAATAAACAGTCAAAAAAGATTGAAGAAATCACCTTCTCATCGTTAGGTTTAAAAGAACGGGATGATTTGCAGGAATGGATTGTCAGAGAGCCTGCTATTTTAGGAGAAGAATTATTGATTATTCAAAAAGAATTCAGTGGGTTTTCCGATACAAACGAAAGGCTGGATTTACTTGCAATCGATCGAAAAGGTAATCTTGTAATCATTGAAAATAAACTTGACGATTCAGGGAAAGATGTTACTTGGCAGGCTATGAAATATGCATCTTACTGCTCTACGTTAGCGAAAGATGGTATTCGAAAAATATATCAGGAGTATTTAAACAAAACTGAACCCGGAGTTGCAGCGGAAGATAAAATTTGTGATTATCTGAATAAGTCTGATTTCGATGAGGTACAGCTGAACCATGATCTGTCCCAGAGAATTATTTTAGTAGCAAGAGAATTTCGTAAAGAGGTAACATCTACAGTTTTATGGGCAAGGAAATTCAGAATACAAATTCAATGTATTAAAGTAATCCCGTATATGTTTGAAGGCCATCTGTTGCTTGATACAGAGCAGATTATACCTGTCAAAGATGTGGCAGATATAACAATCAGCCTTGATGAGAAGGCTCATGATGAAATTGCTACTGGAGTTGAAACGGCAGAAAGGGAGCTTATAAGGGATAGATTCTGGAAAGAGTTATTGCCTAAAATAAATGCAAAATCACAGCTTTTCAGTGGAATAAATATAGATGGGAATCATTATGATCATTGGTTGACAGCTGGCGCAGGCATGAGTGGGTTAGGATATAGTTTTATTATAACAAAGAAATATGCCTCTGTGGAACTTGCAATTAACAAGCCAAATAAAGAAGAAAACAAAGCCATTTATGATGCTTTGATTTTAGAAAAAGAAAGTATTGAGCAATACTATGGTTCTCAATTATCATGGCAAAGGCTGGATGACAAGAAAATGTGCAGAATTACTTTGATTTTAGATGGGGTCAATGTTTTTAATGAAGAGGATTGGCCACAAATGCAGGAG
>JAEWWQ010000226.1 GCA_023458855.1 Bacillota bacterium | reverse complement strand
GCATTATGGGTGCCACCATGCAAATGATTGCCGCAAGCGCCAACCTGAAATCAAACAGGCTTAAAATAATAAAAGCAAATAACGCAACATAAGAATACTTTTTCCATAATTGAAATATTTTTTTCATATCATTTCTCCAATTTTTTTGTGATAAGTTCAAATCAAAAGCAAAGCTTTGACAGAACTTTCTGTTTTACGTCAACGAGAACATTATAGCAATTCGACCAATATTATCTGTGACCATATCACTTATGGAAAATCAACTAAAAAACGCCTTTGGTTTTAACCAAAGACGCCCTGATACCATACTGTATTATTCGCGATTATCGATGTCACCTTTATTACACTTCATTGGATAATCGGATAAATTCTTCCAACCTTGCTTTTGCTTTTCCACTGTCAATCAATTCTTCTGCCAATCTGATACCTGCTTCCATTGTTTCACATTTATCTGCAATGTAAAGTGCTGCTCCTGCATTTATAGCGACTGCATTTCTCTGTGGTCCTTTATCTCCATTCAGAATAGACATTGTTATTGCTGCATTGTCGGCAGGTGTTCCTCCAACCAGATCTTCTTTTTTACATTTTGTAAATCCAAATTGTTCTGGTTCAATGACATAGGATTTGAATTCTCCGTTATGGATTTCACAAACACTAGTAGGAGCACTCATGGAAATCTCATCTAATTTATCCTGACCATATACTACCATAGCTTTCTTCACACCCAAATTGGATAGCACTCTGGCAAGCGGTTCTACCAATGCTTCTTCATAAACTCCCATAACCTGCATATTGGCACCAGCCGGATTTGCAAGTGGCCCTAAAATATTAAAAATAGTCCTGATTCCTAGTTCCTTTCTAACTGGTCCTACATATTTCATGGCAATATGATAATTTTGTGCAAACAGAAAACAGATACCTATTTTTTTAAGAATATCCGCACTTTTCTCGGGCGCTATTGTAATATTGACACCTAATGCTTCCAATACATCGGCCGCGCCCGATTTACTGGATGCTGCACGATTACCATGCTTTGCTACCGGAACACCACCTGCTGATATTACAATCGATGAAGTTGTAGAAATATTAAAAGAATTAGATCCATCTCCACCAGTTCCCACAATTTCAAGCACATCCATATCATGAAGCAGCTTTACGCAATGGTTACGCATCTCTTCTGCGGAGGCTGTTATCTCGTCTATTGTCTCACCCTTCATACTTAGTGCTGTAAGGTACGCACTTTTTTGCACCTCACTGGCCTCTCCACTCATAATCTCATTCATAACCTCTTTTGCCATTTCATAGCTTAAGTCTTCTTTTTTTGCAAGTTTCTGAATTGCTTCTTTAATCATAGCCTTTTCCTCCTACACTATATGCTAGAAACCTATTTTGAAGTCTGTCAGAATCAGCACACTATGAGAAACACACTTTACAAATTTCTCATTGCTCGCGCAAAAAAACGCCCCTGACAGACTACTGGTAATCTGTCAAGGACGGTTTATAATCTTTCCGCGGTGCCACCTTGATTCACGATGTTATCGTACACTCTGAGGATACTAACATATCCCTGACAACTAACGTATGTCTTCACGTCACGGATACTAAGGAAATACTACTCTACCTCCCGTTGACCATGCCCTCCGTGGTCCATTTAACAAACTGCGTTCTGCCAAACTCCCATCAATATTCAGCTCTCTGTAAGTGCACGACTTGTTTTTATCTCCACATCAGCGGTTTAAATTATTAAAGTATTTTTATTATAATCCCTGTTTTCTCAAAATGCAATCCCTAATTTAAGATTTTTCCATCCGTACTAATCGTAACGACCTGCCATGGAAGAAATTTACCACTACTTTGTATCGCAGTCTTTGCCGCATGTTCAATACCGCCACAGCAGGGTACTTCCATCCTTACGATGGTAACACTCTTAATATCATTCTGGCTTATGATTGTTGTTAACTTTTCCGTGTAATCTCCCTCATCAAGCTTCGGGCATCCAATTAGTGTAATACGGTTTTTAATAAACTGATCGTGGAAATCTCCATATGCATAGGCTGTACAATCCGCTGCTATTAACAGATTAGCCCCATTAAAATAGCCAGCATTCGGTGCTGCCAGCTTTATCTGTACCGGCCATTGTGATAACTCAGACTGCACCGGTGCCTGTAAGTAGACAGCCTGTGAAGTGCCTTCTCCTTCTCTGTTATCCTGTCTATTCTCCTTCATTTTTGCTGTGTTAATTGCTCGCGCCTGTGTACCAGGACATCCACATGCTAATGATTTTTTCTGTTGTTCCTTATTGGCTTTTACAGCCGCTTCGTCATAGGCTGCTGCTTCTCTCTCTACAAAGTGAATTGCATCTGTTGGGCAAGTAGGCAGACAATCTCCCAGACCATCGCAATAATCATCGCGCATTAACTTTGCTTTTCCATTTACCATTGCAATCGCTCCTTCGTGACATGCCTTTGCACACGCCCCACAACCATTGCATTTATCTTCATTAATTTCTATAATTTTTCTTATCATTTTTCATCCTCCATCTGATCGCATAATACATATATTTGACTTGTTACATATATCATATTACAATTATAGTATAATTTCTGTTGTTATTACAACAAATTTTATTTTTTACCTGCAAATATCATTTATAGGAGCACAGACAGATGATGGAAATTAATACAAAAATATTAAAAAATTCACTTTTATTTCAAGGAATCACAGAGACTGATATTGCTTCCGCATTATCTTGTATGTCCGCTACCCCTCTTACTTATCAAAAAGGCAATTTTATCTTTCGAAGTGGTGAAACAACCGAATCCGTAGGACTGGTACTTACTGGGTGCGTTCATATCATAAAAGAAGACTTTTGGGGGAATCGTACTATTTTAATGGAAGCCACTGCTGGCAAATTATTTGGTGAAACGTATGCAAGCCTCCCTAACCTTCCCCTGGAAGTCAGTGTCGTGGCTACAGAGCCTTGTACCATTCTCTTTCTTAATATGAATAAAATTATGACTTTGTGCAGTAATACCTGTTCTTTCCATACAAAACTGATAAAAAATATGCTTTCTATCTTTGCACATAAAAATCTTCTGCTTACCCAGAAAATGGAACATACTTCACAAAGATCTACTCGAGAAAAATTACTATCTTATCTCTCCAGTGAATCTATTAAAAACTCCAGTTCTTCTTTTGAAATTTCCTTTAACAGACAGCAACTGGCTGATTATCTGTCCGTTGACCGAAGTGCCATGTCAAACGAGCTCAGTAAGCTGCGTGAAGAAGGAGTGTTGGAATATCGAAAGAACTGGTTTCACTTGAAATAATTTACCGCTGTAATTTCCCTATTATGGTATCCTGGGTAAATTCCATTTAAAGTAAGTCGACAACATACGGATTACAAAGATTGCAATAATGCCTCCCATTGCAGCAATTCCTTCTGCAATCCCCATGCTCCTGCAGATAAGATAACCGATTCCTCCGAGTATAGCAGCAACAGCGTAGATATGCTTTGAAAAAATCACTGGTGTCCTGCCTACGATGATATCTCTTATAAGACCTCCTCCGACACCCGTAATCATACCTAAAAATACCAGCAGGAATTTATTGTAACTGAATCCTGTATTGACTGCGATCTGAATCCCTGATATTGAAAAAACACCAAGCCCGATTGCATCAAATACATTATTGATTGTCTCAATTACTCTTACATGTTTTTTATAATAGTCTCTGGTCAGATACCCAAGGATGAATACCACAATGGAGGTTCCTACTGAAACTGCAATACATCTATAATTTTCAAACATCTGCGGAGGCAATTTACCTATTAGAATATCACGCGTAACACCTCCGCCAAGCGATGTCATAATACCTACAAAGATAACACCAAATACATCTAATTTTTTGTCAATGGCAACCATGGCACCCGATATGGAAAACGCAATCACTCCCAATATTTCTAACACATATAGCACCTGCTGCATATCAAATATACCCATAGATACACTCCTCTTTTTCAAAGTAATTTAAAAATACCGGTCAATTTATAGGTTCCCATAAACTGATCGGTATCCAGTTTGACATTCAAACTTATTTTTTATTACTAATTGTATGTAATGCCTCTGTAATGGCTTCCTTAACCTGCGCATCCTGCTCCTTTGCCATACGATGCTGTAAGTAAGTCTTGGCATACTCTGTACCCAAAGCTCCGAGTGCACTTGCTGCCGCTTTCCGAATCACTGGCTTTTCATGATCTATCATCGGAATAATCTGGTTCAGTGAAGTTTCATCTCCCACCTGACTCAGTGCCTTCATTGCCTCCATTACGATTTCATCATCCTCAGATTTTAGATAATGAACAATCTTATCTGTTTTCTTCTTTTCCTTAAATTTTTCGATTTTTTTTATTGTACTCTCATTGTTCATAATGATACTCCTTTCGATGGTCATCGAATAGTATCTGTTGCATAATAAGCAGAATATGGCCATGCTCTAATTGTAACACTCTATTTGTTCAACTACAAGAAAAATAGCTGCTTCAATTTTACGCTCATAGACTAAAGGCCCTGTAATTCAGTGATTACAAGGCCTTTTCATACAATATTCTAATTACTGATTACTTCCAGTTAACAATTTTTCCAAATTCTGGTTTGAGAGCTGCTCCACCAACTAATCCACCATCAATATCTGGTTGTGTAAATAATTCTGGCGCTGTAGCTGCATTTACAGAACCGCCGTATTGGATACGGATTGCTGCTGCAGTTGCTTCATCATAAATCTCAGCAATACATTCACGAATTCCCTTACATACTTCCTGTGCCTGCTCTGTTGTAGCTGTCTTACCTGTTCCGATAGCCCAGATTGGTTCGTAAGCGATAACTGATGTTTTTGCCTGATCAGCTGTTACATTTAAGAAACCAACTTTAACCTGTTGACGGATAAAGTCCATAGTAACACCCTGCTCTCTTTGATCTAATGACTCACCACAGC
>JAEWWQ010000225.1 GCA_023458855.1 Bacillota bacterium | reverse complement strand
GAATTAAGGGGATAGAACGACCGCCGTTGGCCCCGTTGATTCCAACGAATACAGGGGCGTCTCTATTGGTGGATTGCGGTGCCAATGTAGATGCCAGACCGTCACATCTGGTGCAGTTCGCGAAGATGGGAGCGGTCTATATGGAAAATGTAATTGGCATTAAGAATCCAAAGGTGGCAATTGTGAACATAGGTGCAGAAGAGGAAAAAGGAAATGCACTTGTAAAGGAGACTTTCCCGTTACTCAAGAATTGTCCCGATATTAACTTTATAGGAAGTATCGAAGCAAGAGATATTCCGGCAGGAGCTGCGGATGTTATCGTATGCGAAGCATTTGTTGGAAATGTTATTCTAAAATTATATGAGGGTGTGGGGAATACACTGATTCACAAGGTAAAAGAAGGAATGATGACAAACTTACGCAGTAAAATTGGTGCATTATTAGTAAAACCGGCATTAAAGACGACACTTAAGTCATTTGACCTGGAACAATATGGTGGAGCACCTATGCTTGGATTAAATGGATTGGTTGTGAAAACTCATGGAAGTTCAAAAGCGATAGAAATCAAAAATTCCATTTTGCAATGTGTAACTTTCAAAGAGCAGAAGATTAATGATAAGATCAAAGAAAAAATTACGTTAGATGCATAGGAAGGAACGAACGACAAAATGGAATTTGAAAAGTTGAAAGAAGTAATCGCTACAGTACTTTGTGTAGATACAAAAGAAATTACTTTGGAAACAACATTTGTGGAAGATCTGGGTGCTGATTCATTAGATATTTATCAGATTGTGATGGGAATAGAACAGGAATTTGATGTGACGATAGAAGCAGATGATGCGGAAAAGATTTCTACTGTTGGAGAAGCATTGCAGTTAATTAAGAACTCATTCAATGATTAGAAATGTGAGAAGCCCCTTGCGGGCTTTTTCTCATGCACCGTGTTTGGAGTATATTAATTTAGCCGGAATCAGAAAGGAATAATATGAACGAGGGATATCCGTTAGAAAAATTAGAACAGAAAATTGGTTACAGATTTAGTGATACAACATTGTTAAAGCAGGCGATGACGCATAGCTCCTACGCAAATGAAAAGAAGATATTTAAGATGAAGGATTATGAGCGTCTTGAGTTTCTTGGAGATGCAGTACTGGAGTTAGTGACCAGCGAATTTTTATATCATTCACATCCGGAAATGCCGGAAGAACAATTAACAAAATTACGATCTTCCTGTGTATGTGAACCTGCGCTTGCCTTCTGCGCAAGGGTAATTGAATTAGAAAAATATATGTTTCTTGGCAAAGGGGAAGAAGCGACAGGTGGAAGAAACAGGGATTCCATTACATCGGATGTATGCGAAGCTTTAATAGGAGCAATCTATTTAGATGGTGGTTTTGCTAATGCAAAAGAGTTTATCTATAAATTTATATTATCTGACCTGGAAAATAAGCAACTCTTTTATGATAGCAAGACTATTTTGCAGGAAATAGTGCAAAGGGACAACGAGGGGATACTTCATTATGAACTGATAAAAGAAGAAGGTCCTGATCATGATAAGATATTTATAGTAGAAGCCAGACTTGATGAGAATAAGATTGGTGAGGGAAGTGGAAGAACAAAGAAAGCAGCAGAACAGCAGGCTGCTTACCAGGCAATATTGGCTATGAAAAAAGAAAATAATAAGTAGGTGTTATATGTATTTAAAAAATATTGAAGTGCATGGATTTAAATCCTTTGCTAATAAGATCAATTTTCAATTTCATAATGGTATTACTGGTATTGTTGGACCGAATGGCAGCGGAAAAAGCAATGTCGCAGATGCAGTCCGCTGGGTACTTGGTGAACAGAGAATTAAGCAGTTACGTGGAGCTTCCATGCAGGATGTTATTTTTTCGGGAACTGAAAACCGTAAACCATTGGGATACGCATATGTTGCAATTACTTTGGATAATAGTGATCACCAGCTTGCAATTGATTATGAAGAAGTGACGGTTACAAGAAGAATATATCGCTCAGGTGAAAGTGAGTATTTGATTAACGGGACCCCATGCAGGCTGAAAGATGTCAATGAACTTTTTTATGATACGGGTATTGGTAAGGAAGGCTATTCTATCATTGGACAGGGTCAGATAGATAAGATATTAAGCGGTAAGCCGGAAGAACGAAGAGAACTATTTGATGAAGCAGCAGGTATTGTAAAGTTCAAGAAGAGAAAAGCGACAGCACAGAAAAAGTTAGAAGACGAGAAGCAGAATCTGGTACGTGTGAGCGATATTTTGTCAGAACTTGAAAAACAGATTGGGCCATTAGAGAAACAATCAGAGACTGCAAAAGTTTATCTGAAGAAAAAAGAAGAATTAAAAACCTTAGATGTTAATATGTTCTTATTGGAAAATAATCGCATTCGGGAACAGTTGCAATCTGTGGAAGGTAAATATAATATTGCCAGCGAGGATTTGCAGGAGAGTACACGGAAATACGAAAGCATTAAAGAGGAGTACGAGCAGATTGAGTCAGAAATCGAGATATTGGATGAAGCAATCGAAAGTATGCGTACTACTTTGACTGGTACCAGTGTATTGCGTGGTAAGCTGGAAGGCGAAATCAACGTTTTGAGAGAGCAGATTAATTCTGCCAGAGGGAATGAAGAACATTTTCAAATAAGACTTTCTACTGTTCAAAATGAGATTACCGGTAAGAATGAAGACAAGAACAGAATTCTGGAAGAAAAAAAGATAATAGATGAGGAACTTGCGGAAGTTGAAAAAGTAAGAGACAATGCGAGAGCCTTATTGCTGACTGTTCAAAATAAAATCGAAGAGTTAAATAACAACATTGAAAAAGGAAAAAATCAGATTATCAGTACGCTCAATGAAAGAGCCACTATAAAATCCAGGATGGGTCGTTACGACACCATGATGGAACAGATCAATATCCGTAAAGCAGAATTGAATTCCAGATTATTACGTGCAAAGTCTGATGAGGCAGAGCAGGAAACGTTAATTGCAAAGTTAAAAGAAGAATTCGAGAAGGTATCTGTTTCCATCAAGGAATATAATGATAAGCAGCTGACAATGGAAGAACAGCTTGACCAGATGCATAAAGAACTTGGGGAAAAAGATCAGAAATTACGTGATAAACAGGTTGTATACCATCAGGATAAGTCCAAATTAGAGACAATCAGCAACCTGACTGAGCGTTATGAAGGATATGGAAATAGTATTCGAAAGGTTATGGAGCAAAAAGAATCCAACAAAGGATTAATTGGTGTTGTTGCAGATATTATTAAAGTTGAGAAGAAGTATGAGACCGCAATAGAGACTGCCCTTGGCGGAAATATTCAGAATATCGTAACGGAAGATGAAAACACAGCGAAAGAAATGATTCATTTTCTGAAACAGAATAAATTTGGGCGGGCAACCTTCTTACCGCTTACCAGCATTACCAAGCCGCAGGAATTTAAGACCCCTGAGGTACTGGATGAAAAGGGTGTCATTGGACTTGCGGATTCCCTGGTTTCCTTAGACAAGAAATATGCAAATGTTGCAAAAGCAATGCTGGGCCGTATTGTAATCGTTGATCATATTGATCATGCAATCAAGATAGCCAAAAAATATGACTATGGTGTAAGAATGGTTACTGTGGAAGGTGAATTACTGGTACCGGGCGGGGCTATCAGCGGCGGTGCTTTTAAGAATAACAGTAATTTACTTGGCAGGCGCAGAGAATTAGAAGAATTAGAGGGTAAAGTCAAGAAACATTTACAGGAAATCGATGCACTGCTGGAAGAGATTGAGGATACGAAGAAGAATAGAAATCAGTTACGTATTGATATCGAGGATATTAAGACAAAATTACAGGAACAATTCATTTTACAGAACACTGCCAGATTAAATGTGATTAAGGCAGAAGAGCGTAGGGATGAGACAACGCAAGGATATGATACGCTTAAAAAAGAAGAGCTGGAGATCGGCAGTCAGATTCTGGAAATTACTGAAAATAAAGAGAATATTATTCTGGAATTAAAAAAATCGGAAGAATTAGAGCATACTTTAGAGGAAGAGATTAATTTATATCAGAAGGATCTTGAAGAACAACGTATTATTGAAGCAGAGCAGACGGGAAAAGTGTCTGAATTCGATCTTGCGGCAGAGAAAAAATTACAAAAGCAGGAATTCCAGCAACAGAACGTGAATCGTATCGATGGAGAACTACTTCGTTCTCAAAATGAGCTTGCGCAGATTCAGGAAGGCATTACACAAAACAGAGACAGCGTTGAGCAGAAAGAAAGGAGCATTCTTGAGATTGAGAAGACGATTCTGGCATCCAATACATCTCAAGATGAATCAGAGACAAAATTAAAAGAAGATATAGCAAGAAAAGAGGAACTTTCTAACAGGCAGAAGACATTTTTTAAATCCAGAGATGAGATGTCCGAACGTATTACAGCATTGGATAAAGAAGTGTATCGTTTGAATGCACAAAAGGAAAAACTGGAAGAGTCCATTGAAGCTCAGATCAACTATATGTGGGATGAATACGAGATTACATTAAGCGATGCAGCTTCCATGCGTAATGAAGCGATGAGTGATTTAGCTGCCATGAGAAAAGAAATCACATCATTAAAGGATCAGATCAAAAAACTTGGTGATGTTAACGTTAATGCAATTGAAGATTATAAAAATTTAATGGAACGTTATGAATTCTTAAAAACGCAGCATGATGATCTGATACAGGCAGAACAGACGCTGCTCAATATCATAGAAGAACTGGATACAGCCATGCGCAAACAATTCCAGGAGAAATTCCATCAGATTTGCAGTGAATTCGATAAAGTGTTCAAGGAATTATTCGGTGGTGGAAAAGGTACTTTGGAATTGATGGAAGAGGAAGATATTCTGGAGGCAGGTATCAGGATTATTGCTCAGCCGCCGGGAAAAAAATTGCAGAATATGATGCAGTTATCGGGTGGCGAGAAGGCATTAACAGCCATCGCCCTGTTATTTGCAATCCAGAATCTGAAACCATCTCCATTCTGCCTCTTGGATGAGATTGAAGCTGCCTTAGACGAATCAAATGTTACACGATATGCAAAATACTTACATAAATTAACGAAACATACACAATTTATTGTTATCACACATCGTCGTGGTACGATGGAAGCAGCAGACAGATTATATGGTATTACCATGCAGGAGAAAGGTGTATCTGCACTCGTCAGCGTGAATCTGATAGATAAAGACTTAGATGATTAAATCAACAGGAGATTTTTATGAGGGAAGAAAAATTAGGCTTTTTTGGAAGGCTGAAACAGGGGCTTAGCAAAACAAGAAATAATATCGTAAGCGGGATTGATTCCGTATTTAATGGATTTACTAAAATTGATGAAGATTTCTATGAAGAGTTAGAAGAAATTCTTATTATGGGAGATATTGGAATCAATGCGACTACGGATATTCTGGAACGATTACGTAATGAAGTAAAAGAAAAACATATCAAAGAACCAGGTGAATGTAAGGAGCTGCTGGTCAATAGCATCAAAGAACAAATG
>JAEWWQ010000224.1 GCA_023458855.1 Bacillota bacterium | reverse complement strand
GAGATATTCAGTAATCCGAGAGAAAGCAGAACTAAGAATTTCCTTAATAAAGTGTTATAGAGAAGAATAGAGTCTTACTAAATTACGAGAAGTCCTTAGATATTGCGTCTAAGGACTTTATGGATTTTTAGAAGCATGCGTGATATGATGGTAGGGAAAGATATCATAAGCTGGAAAAGAAAGGTGATTAGAATGACAAAAATTGATATTGTATCAGGATTTTTAGGAGCAGGAAAAACTACATTGATTAAGAAATTATTGAGCGAAGTCTTGAAAAACACAAAAGTAGTACTGATCGAAAATGAATTTGGAGAGATTGGTATTGACGGCGGTTTCTTAAAAGATGCAGGAATAGAAATAAAGGAAATGAACTCCGGTTGTATCTGCTGTTCTCTGGTAGGAGATTTTGGAACATCCTTAAGGGAAGTGTTAAATAAATATGCACCTGAAAGAATTTTGATTGAACCTTCAGGGGTCGGCAAGCTATCGGATGTCATAAAAGCAGTTGAAGGTGCGACTGATGGTCAGGATGTGCAGTTAAATAGTGCAGTTGCTGTAGTTGATGCAACGAAGTGTAAAATGTACAGTAAAAATTTCGGAGAATTTTTTATCAACCAGATTGCATATGCAGAAACGATTATTTTAAGCAGAACGGACAAGATGAATGAGGAGAAGCTGAAGAACTGCATAGAGATTATCCGCCAATACAATGGACATGCAACGGTCATTACAACACCATGGGAACAGCTGGAGGGTGTGAAGATCCTGGAGACCATGGAAAATACTCCTGATTTAGAAAAACAGCTGATGGATCAGGTACTTACGGAGCATGATGGACATCACCATGAACACGAAGAAAATTGTACCTGTGGATGTCATTCTCATGAGGAGCATGAACATCATCACGAACATGATGAGAACTGCTCTTGCGGATGCCATGAACACGAGGAACATCATCACGCAGACGAGGTATTTACAAGCTGGGGATTTGAGACTCCGGCCGCATATACAGTAGATGAGCTGAAGGGCATTCTGGAAAAACTGGAGGATGAGAAAAAATATGGATTTGTACTTCGGTCGAAGGGAATGGTTCCAGGTGCGGATGGAACCTGGCTTTATTTTGATTATGTACCGGGCGAAAGTGAAGTAAGAACAGGAAAGCCAGATATTACCGGAAAGGTCTGTGTTATTGGATCGAAATTAGTAGAAGATAATTTAAAAAATTTGTTTCAAAAATAGTAAGGGAATGTGAATTATGAAACCAGTATATGTTATAAATGGATTTTTGGAGAGCGGAAAAACAGAATTTATTCGTTATACACTATCACAGCCATATTTTGTAACGAGAGGACTTACTCTTTTGCTTTTATGCGAGGAGGGAGAAATAGAATATGATCAAAAGTTACTGAAACAGACGCATACGGTAATAGAAATAATTGAGGAAGAGAAGAAATTTGCAGCGGCTTATTTGTCTGAACTGGAAAAGAAATACAAGCCTGAGCGTATTATAGTCGAGTATAATGGTATGTGGAATTATAAGAATATGCAGTTACCACAGAATTGGTTCATAGAACAGCAGATAACAACGATTGATGCCTCTACATTTCCTGTCTATTTCAATAATATGAAGAGTCTTCTTGCAGAGATGGTGCGTAAATCAGAAATGATTATTTTTAACCGTTGTGATGATGTAAAGGAAGAATTGAACAGCTATAAGAGAAATATAAAGGCAATTAACCAAAAGGCAGAGATTATTTTTGAAGATTCGCAAGGTGAAATAAACGAGATGATGGAAGAAGATCTTCCTTACGATCTAAAGGCAGATGTAATTGTGTTAAAGAATCCGGGCTATGGGTTCTGGTACCTTGATGCGCTGGATCATCTGGATAGGTATATCGGAAAAACAGTGCAGTTCGTGGGAATGGTCTTGCAGCCAGCCAATTTTCCGAAGGGATATTTTGTCCCGGGACGTATGGCGATGACCTGCTGCGCAGATGATATGGCATTCCTGGGTTTTGCCTGTCAATATGAGAAAGCGGATAAATTAAAACCAAAACAGTGGGTTATGGTAAAGGCCGAGGTCAGAAAAGAATATTTTGCTGATTATGGGGGAGAAGGGCCAGTGCTGCATGCAGTATCGATCGAACCAACAAAAGCACCGGAGCGAGAGGTCATCAGTTTTATATAAGCAATGGAGGGAAGGTACATGTATGAATATAGTATTATCCAATGGATACTCTTTTTCTATCTTTACTGTTTTCTCGGATGGTGTTTTGAGTCCGCATATGTATCTTTCAGAAATCATAAGCTGATTAACAGAGGATTTATGAGAGGTCCGTTTCTTCCTTTATACGGCAGTGGGGCAATTATTATGCTGGTATTGTCAGCGCCGTACCAGGAGAATCTTTTGCTGACTTATATTTCGGGGGTGATTGGTGCTACTTTGCTGGAATACTTAACGGGTGTCTGCATGGAACTGCTGTTTAAAATGCGTTATTGGGATTATTCCAATCAGCCGCTTAATTTTCAGGGATATGTCTGTCTGTCTTCTTCTGTCGCATGGGGGTTTTTAACGATTTTGATGACAAAGGTAATTCATAGACCGATTGCGATGTTTGTTCTGGCAATTCCCAACTTTATATCAACGTTAGCCGTTATCATATTGACAGTGTTCATTGTAGCTGATTTTTCAATAGCATTCAGAACAGCAATGGATCTGCGGGATATCCTGATTCGTATGGAAAAAGGAAAAGAAGAACTGCTGCGTATTCAGAAGCGACTGGATGTTATTATTGCAGTTATGGACAATACGAAGGAGGGGATTACAGAAGAGATAGCGCAGAAGAAAGAACAGCTGATAGAATCCCTACAAGAGAAAGACTTTAAAACAGAGGAACTTGTAAAAGGAATTGAAGAACGGTTATTAAGGGTGAAGAATGCAATTTATGAGAAGCCTTCTAAATACCTGGAAGGCATACGTGATGAAGTATCGGAGCTGCGGGGTAAATTCAGCCTGCAGTCGGACAGGCATTATGGAAAAGTAGCAAAAGATTTTTTGAAGAGAAATCTGATTTTAGGAAATCCCACCATGCGTTCAATACGTTATAATACTATGCTTGAAGAATTAAAGAAAGAAATAGAAGAAAGAAAAAATAAGAAATAAGATGTCGAAATACTTTGAAAAAATATTGCTATAGTGTTAAAATACAAGAGTAATCTGATGATTTATAAGAATCAACAGAAGCAGCATTTAAAATTATATTGTTTGGAGGTATTCGTATGGGTGAATTAAAAGGAACAAAAACAGAAAAAAATTTACAGACAGCGTTTGCAGGAGAATCTCAGGCAAGAAATAAATATACTTATTTTGCTTCAAAAGCAAAAAAGGATGGATATGTCCAAATTGGTGAAATTTTTGAAGAGACTGCCAATAATGAAAAAGAGCACGCAAAACTCTGGTACAAGTTATTACATGGTGGAATCGGAACTACAATTGAAAATTTAAAAGAAGCAGCAGAAGGCGAGCATTACGAGTGGACGGATATGTATGCACAGTTTGCAAAAGAAGCAAGAGAAGAGGGTTTTGATAAGATTGCAGATTTATTTGATGGTGTAGCTGCAATTGAAAAAGAACATGAAGAAAGGTATCGTAAATTGCTGGCCAATATTGAAGGAGACCTTGTATTTTCAAGAGATGGAGATCAGATATGGCAATGCATTAATTGCGGACATATCGTTATAGGTAAGAAGGCGCCGGAAATATGCAGTGTATGTGCCCATCCACAGTCTTATTTCAAGATAAAAGCTGACAACTATTAATAACATAAGATAAAATAACCATTAAAGGACGTGTTCTTCTCCGGTCAGAGGAACCGTCCTTTACACGTGTATAGAATTGAATTATAATAAACTCCAGACCACAAGTAAAAGAATAGGAAAATTTAAAAATGAATATAAAGATAAAATGCTGCTGTGCTGTTTTCATGATTTTTGTATTAGCAGCTAACATAACAGGATGTTCTTCAGCAGTAAATAGTGAACAATCCAGAACCGGGGATGATAAGATATCTATCGTTACGACCATCTTTCCGCCTTATGATTTTGCAAAGGCGATAGGTGGTGATAAAGTTGAGGTTACGATGTTATTGGCACCAGGAGTGGAAAGTCATTCTTATGAGCCTACCCCACAGGATATTATTAAGATCAACAAAAGCGATTTGTTTATTTATGTGGGAGGGGAATCGGATGCATGGGTAGATGGCATCATGGATTCTTTAGATCAAAAAGTACAGACAATGACACTTATGGACTGTGTGGAGGCAGTTGCTGAGGAGCAGGTGGAAGGAATGGAAACAACGGAAGAGGAATCACACGGAGAACAGGAAGCAGAAGAACCTGAATATGACGAGCATGTGTGGACCTCCCCCAGAAATGCTTCTCTGATTACAGCAAAGATTGCAGATGCCTTATGCATGATAGATGAAGACAATCAGCTGGAATATCGCAGCAATCAGAAGGCGTATCAAAGGGAGTTGGAAGAGCTTGATCAGGCCTATCAGGAAGTGGTTGCTCATGCAGTCAGGAAAGAATTGGTCTTTGGAGACCGCTTTCCATTCAGATATCTGACAGAGGCTTATGGATTGACCTATTATGCTGCTTTTCCGGGATGTAGTTCTGAAACGGAGCCAAGTGCGGCAACAATAGCTTTTTTAACAAAAAAAGTAAGAGAAGATCAGATTCCGGTAGTATTATATCTGGAATTATCGAACCACAAAGTAGCAGATGCAATTGCAGAGGCAACAGGAGCAGAGACTGCAATGTTACACTCCTGTCATAACATTTCCAAAGACGAAGTGGAAGAAGGCGTTACCTATATAAGCTTAATGAAGCAGAATCTCGAAGTATTGAAAGGAGCCTTACAATAATGGCATTGATTACATGTGATAAAGTATCTTTTTCCTATGAGAACCAAATAGTTGTAAAGGGACTTTCTTTTTCGATTCTGCAGGGTGATTATCTATGTATTATCGGAGAAAACGGAACAGGAAAGACAACACTTA
Organism: Bacillota bacterium; assembly: GCA_023458855.1. Taxonomy (GTDB): domain Bacteria; phylum Bacillota; class Clostridia; order Lachnospirales; family Lachnospiraceae; genus SZUA-378. The sequence continues at coordinate 2,574 of JAEWWQ010000224.1, read as the reverse complement.
TGAAGGGGCTTTTGGGCCTGAAAAAACCATCCGGGGGTAAGATTACAGTAGGAGAAGATTTTAAGGCAACTGAAATTGGATATGTACCGCAGCAGACAATGGCCCAAAAAGACTTTCCGGCTTCTGTCTATGAGGTCGTAATATCAGGCTGTCTGAACCAGAGAGGGCTGCGTCCCGGTTATGGTAAGGAAAACAGGGAACGTGCATATGCGAATATGGAATTGCTTGGAATTGCCACACTTGGTAAAAAATGTTACCGGAATCTTTCAGGTGGACAGCAGCAACGAGTGCTGTTGGCACGCTCGTTATGTGCGACCAGATCTCTGCTTTTACTGGATGAACCGACGACTGGACTGGATCCGGTTGCAACTGAGGAATTCTATAGTTTGATTGACAATCTGAATCAAAAACATGGAATAACAATTGTTATGGTATCGCATGCGATAAAAGAATCGATTGAACATGCCAAGAACATCTTACATCTGTCGCATCATAATTATTTTTTGGGGACAACAGAGGAATATAGAAAAAGCAGTCTCGGAAAACAGTTTTTAGGAGGAATGGAAAATGATAGAACTGATTAAAGAAATGTTTTCTTATCCTTTTATGGTGCGAGCATTGATTGTCGGCATTCTGGTGTCGATTTGTGCTTCGTTATTGGGAGTCAGCCTTGTGTTAAAGCGTTATTCCATGATAGGAGATGGGTTATCGCATGTAGGCTTTGGTGCTCTTGCATTGGCAGTTGCTTTCAATATGGCTCCGCTTAAGGTAGCGATACCTGTAGTCATAATTGCGGCATTTATTCTGCTTCGTGTTACTGAAAATAGTAAGATTCAGGGGGATGCGGCAATTGCTTTGATATCCACCGGTGCTCTTGCTGCGGGAGTAATGATTGTATCATTTACGACAGGGATGAATATGGATGTATATAATTATATGTTTGGGAGCATTCTTGCCATGAGTGAGAGCGATGTCCTTTTAAGCATTGTTATTTCCATTGTTGTCTTAATTTTATATGTCTTTTTTTATGAAAAGATATTTGCGGTTACATTTGATGACACCTTTGCAAAGGCAACGGGGATCCATACCAATATGTATCATATGCTATTGGCAGTCTTAACAGCAGTTATTATTGTATTGGGAATGAGAATGATGGGAGCGCTATTAATTTCGAGTTTAATTGTATTTCCGGCAGTAACGTCTATGCGTGTCTGTCATACATTTAAACTGGTTGTAATCTGTTCCGTATTCATATCCATCGTAAGTTTTATAATCGGAATTATTATGTCGTATTTATACGCAACACCAACAGGAGCCAGTATTGTAATCGTTGATATTATTTTATTTATCCTATCGCAAATATATGGACTTATCCAAAAAAGGAGTGTATAATTATAGGAAATAAGTACCATTTTCATTGCGCATATTATTTGTAGTCATTTGTTTTTCCATGAGCAGGGGGAGCTTTGGATGAAGAAAAGAAAGCGGAATATCGGTCTGATAATTGGAAACTTGGAAGCATTACATGCTTATGAACTTGCAAGAGGAATGAGTCAGGCGGCAAAAGATTACGATGTAAATTTACTGGTATTTCCCGGCATGCATTCGGGTTCTTTTTATGATAAGAGCCTTTTGAAGCATCGGGAAGAGTTTGACTATCAATTTAACACAGTGTATGATTATGTAGCAAAAGAAAAGATAGATATGCTGCTAATATCATTAGGGACGGTAATTGATTTTTTGGGAACGGAAGATTATCAGAATTTTCTGGCAAAATACGATAAGATTCCGAGCATTATTCTGGAAGACAGGATTGCTGGAAAAACCTGCCTTACTCTGGACAATAGGACTGGTTTACACGAGTGCATCAAACATTTAATTACAGATCATCATTATAAGAAAATTGCTTTCGTATCTGGGCGCAGGAACAATTATGATGCAAAGGAACGATTAGATGTGTACCGGAAAATTATGCAGGAGTATCACCTTCCGATAGAAAAAGGAATGATTGCATATGGGGATTTTACAGAGTATTCAGATGAACTGGTGGCAGGTATTCTGGATGAACATCCGGATGTAGAGGCAATCTGCTTTGCAAACGACAATATGGTACTTGGCGGTTACAGAGAGTGTAAAAAGCGCGGACTTATCGTAGGCAGGGATATTGCAATTACAGGGTTTGATGACAATCAACAGGCGATATCTTATGATCCCCCATTGACAACAGTAAGAGTCAGACCTTACATAATGGGATATCAGGCTGTGACAAAGGCAATAAAGATATTGACCGGAAATCATGTGGACTCTTCGATCATGGGATCAACGGCGTGTATTCGGAATTCCTGTGGATGTAAGTTCCATGCATATGACAAAATGGGAGTATTCCTTAATAAAAGCGTGAACCTGGAACAATGTATTGATGAACATACAGCAATTGTCATTCGTGAGATTACAAATTATCCGGAGGGCGAAGTGATTGAGCAAAAGCTTGGAAGCAAGATCAGAAAATTGATGACATTTTTGATTTCTGCCTTTTCAGGGAAAGAAATAGAAGACCTCTCTGCCAATGTAATT
>JAEWWQ010000223.1 GCA_023458855.1 Bacillota bacterium | reverse complement strand
CTCCTTATCAATAAATCTGGAACCAATTACCATATCAGCCTGTTCCTGCAATAAAAACTGCTTCATTGCATCCAGATATCTGGCATCATGCTGACCATCTCCATCAAACTGTACTGCAATCTCATATCCATTTCTCACAGCGTACAGGTACCCCGTCTGAACCGCTCCGCCTATTCCAAGATTAATCGGGAGGTTCAATACCTGCAGGCCTTTTTCCCTGCATAATTCTGCGGTGCCATCCGTCGAACAGTCATTCACAATCACATAATCAAAATCAGGTGCATTCTGTTTGATATCCATTACTGTTTTTTCTATACTTTTTTCTTCATTATAAGCAGGTATAATGACCAGACTTTTCATATTTTTTCTCTTTCTTATTAGGATTCAAGTGTCAGAAGCTTGTTAACATGTTTGAGTTCGTCAATTTGCACAATCCACATTTTATTAATATTGATACAAAACATAGTTCATTCGCAACACGCTTCCGCTTGGATTCAGCCAAGTTTTAGGATAAGCTTCTGATACTTGAATCCCATTAGTTCATAAATTGGGCTAGCACGCGTACGGTGCGGCAGCAGTCTGTGAAGAATGCAAAATGAATTCCGTTTTCTTTAAGAGCTCTATGCCCTTCTTTCAGGGAAATCATGTACGCACCAAAGCTTTTATTGCTGGTTCCGCCATAGGCCATATGAATGAGTACTTCCGGGATGTAAGAAAGACGGATATGTCCTTTCATCAGAATACGCACCATGAATTCATAGTCAGCGGATACCTGATAGTCTTCCTTATACAGACCAAATTTCTCATATACCGATTTTCGTAAATATAATGTCGGGTGTCCCGGAAGCCATCCAAAGCGCATTCTTCCCTGGCCCTGACGCCATTTCCGTATAATTTTCTCCCCATTCATATAATCCAGATCTGCATGAACACCCTCTGTCTGTTCTGCTTCCATAACTGCTACCATCTTAGAGATAACGCTGTCTTCTGTAAATTCATCAAAACAACATCCTATGATATCACCGGAAGCCATTCGGATTCCTTTATTCAATGCATGATAAATACCACGATCCGGCTCTGACAACACACGTAATGCATCTCCGAAACAGGTCTTTGCTTCTTCTATCACTTCCATAGAGCGGTCCGTAGAGGCTCCGTCTACAATAATATATTCTATATTATTATAATCCTGCCGCTTCACCTGCTCGATGATATTGGACAGATTATCTGCATTATTATAATTGGTTGTAATGATTGACACCTTTAAGCTCATTTTTCTTCCACTCTTGTATATTCTTTATTTTCCCCACATTCCAATACTTTACGATATAATGCAATATATTCCTGAAAGCGTATTTTTTTGTCATATAGTCTGGCACGTTCTACGCATGCTGCGCTATTCTTTGGCCTGTCCGTTATTTCTCTTACCGCTTTGCACAGTGCTTCTATGTTCCCCTTTGGTACCGCTGCCCCTGTCATGGGATCGATCGCTTCCGGACTTCCTCCTGTTGCAAACGTAATTACCGGCGTTCCGGATGCCAGTGCTTCCAGATTTGTAGTTGGAAAGTTATCTTCTAATGTAGTATTGACATAAACATCTGCCGCCGCATATAATTGCGCCAATTGTGTCTGGTTTTCTGTTCTTGTGATTCCCCGTATCTTACCTGCCGGCAGAATTTCTCCTGATTCCTGTCGTTGCAATCTTCGAATCTGTTTTTTCCGCAACCCAACCAACGTGATATGATAGTTATCCGGTATGCATTGTGCTAATTGTTCAAAGTATACCAGTCCCTTTCTTTTTTCCCAGATATTGGCTACTCCAAGAATATGAATCTGTCTCTTACCGCCATTTTCAATTATTTCATGATCCGGTTCTGTATTTATTGCCTGTTTTCTGGTATTTGCGGGCTTGAAAACAGATAAGTCTATCCCATTTGGGATTACTTCCACTGGATACTCCTGCAAAAAGGATTGTCTGACTATCTCCCTTAACCATATGCTCGGCGTTACGATCGTCAGATTTTCGACTCCTGTAAAAGCTCTCTTTTTCCGCTCATAATTGGCAATTGAATTGTCTTTGAACAAGGCATACGGATACGCACTCCTCTGTTGAGGACATTGGCAGCATCCTGTTTTCCATCTGCTGCATTCTACATAATCAAAATAAGCACAGTGGCCAGTCAGCGGCCAGCAGTCATGCAGGGTCCAGACGACTGGAATTTTTTTTTCTTTAATATACGTGAATAGAAGTTCTACCTGCAGATAAAAACCATGTATATTGTGAAGATGTATCAAATCTGGCCGTATCTGGTCCAACAGCCGCAGAAATTCTTCTGTCTTCCGCGCAGAACCAAATCCGCTCTCTCCCAGACAGAAGTTACGCAAAACATGGAAAACCATATCCCTTCGGTTACTCACCTTTACTGACCGCATACCCTCGGGGGCCCGGCCTCTGCCAAAACATACAAATGCCTCGATATCATTAGCAAGACTTGTCTCATACAGGTTTGCCGTTATGTGCCCGACACTTCCTGTTCCAACTACTGTATTTATCTGTACTATTTTCATAGATACCTCTGTTCATTCCATAATCAGCTGTGCTATACTTACTATTAAATATAATATAAAGAGAGTAGGACATATTATGTTAATAATACAACCTATCGGCGGTTTATGCAATAGAATGAGGTCGATTAATTCTGCTTACAAACTTGCCGCAATGCGCGGTGAACGCCTGACTGTCATATGGTTCCGCAATCAGGAGCTGGGCTGTTCCTTTGATTCTATTTTTCAATCTGATCCTTCCATACGCCTGATCAATATTACTTCTAAATTTGATATGCGCAAGATTTTCTACCAACTTACCTCACAGTATATCAAAAATGAAGAGATCCGTGCAAACAGGAGCGGGTATACCTTAAATGAGAATTTTCGCTCTTCTCTGAAGA
>JAEWWQ010000222.1 GCA_023458855.1 Bacillota bacterium | reverse complement strand
CATAATATCAACACCCGGATCATCAATATGACCAAGAATCTCTACTATCTTGCCTTCTGGCTTTTTACCATTTTTCCCGTATTCTGTAATCTCCACTACTACTTTATGACCATTTACAGCTCCTTTAGAACGCTCTCGTGAAACAAAAATGTCAGATGCCATTTTTGTATTATCTGGCACGACAAAGCCAAAATTCTTACTCTGCTCATACGTACCGACAACTGTTGTAATTCCATGATTGATGACTTTAGTGACTTCGGCTTCCTGTCTCCTGCCTCGCTGTCCCGGCAATAATGCGACCTGCACAGTATCATTATGAAAAGCCCCATTTATCCGGCCTTCCGGAATGTACAGGTCTTCTGTTCTGCCCTCAATCTCCACAAAACCAAATCCTTTCGGATGGCTGATAAAAGTACCTATTAATGCTTCATTTTCCGGTTTTGTATATTTTCCTCTTTTCGTCATCTCAATCTTGCCTTCTGTCAATAATTCATCCAGCATAATGCGAAATTCTTCTCTATCCTTTTTCATTACCTGCAGCACCACCGCAAGTTCCTTTTCTTTCATCGGAATATACAATGGATCATTTAATAATTCACAAATAATTTCTTTCCGCTCTTCTCTACTTTTCTTTTTCATTTTTCCCTCTATAAAAAAAACACTCTTTTGCAAGAGTGTTTACCAACAGCATCTAGAATCTAGTGATGTTCAGAACTGCAGCCAATACGATAAATCCTATAGCCAAACCTGTCGTAATCTTAACAAGCAGCCCTTCCATGGAACGACCTTTGTTTTTACCCCAATAGGTTTCAGCAGCCCCACTGATTGCACCTAACCCTGCAGATTTTCCTTCTTGCATTAATACCAATACCGTCAAAGCGATACATACGATTATAAAAATTATAGTTAAAATAAGTCTTAAGACTCCCATTTTTCTACACCTCCCAATATCAAAGCAATATTAAGTGTAACACATGACTTCTATATTATCAACTTATTTTTATAATTTTCTTTATCTCATTTTATGGGAGCTTGCATACAGGCCATTTACCTTAGCGTTCAAATGGTGTCTTATATTCAGAAACAATGCCGATTGACTCTTCAATTCTCAATAATTGGTTGTATTTTGCTGTCCTCTCAGCCCTGCAGGGTGCACCAGTTTTAATCTGTCCTGCATTCACTGCCACCGCAAGATCTGCAATAAAAGTATCTTCTGTTTCTCCTGAACGATGCGAAACAACTGCCCGATAACCGTTTGATTTGGCTAATTCAATGGCATCCATAGCCTCTGAAACCGTTCCTATCTGGTTTACCTTCACAAGAATGGCATTGGCTACCCCTAATTTAATACCAGCGTCCAGCCTCTTCGGATTTGTAACAAACAGATCATCTCCAACCAGCTGCACTCTATCTCCTATTCTTTTCGTCAATTCCTTCCAGCCATCCCAGTCGTCTTCCGAAAGTCCGTCCTCGATAGAAATAATTGGATATTTTTCAATCAGCTCTTCATAATAAGCTATCATCTCAGCTGTATCTCTTACAACTTCATTGCCTTCTTTCTCTGCATTCTTAAGCTTTGTTTCACCTGGGAAATGATACATGCCATCATTTTCATCATATAATTCGCTTGCTGCAACATCAAGTGCAATCTTAATATCTTCGCCTGCCTTATAGCCAGCTGCTTCTACCGCTGCTATAATTAGATCCAATACTGCCGAAGCGTCCGGTAAATCAGGGGCAAAGCCGCCTTCATCACCTACTCCTGTTGATAATCCTCTGTCTTTCAGAATCTTTTTTAGATTATGATAGATTTCCGCACAGATTCTAAGACCTTCCCGAAAACAGCTTGCTGCTACTGGCATAATCATGAATTCTTGAAAATCAACTGTATTAGCAGCATGACATCCGCCATTTAAGATATTCATCATTGGAACCGGTAATCTTTTAGCATTGCTTCCACCTAAATACTGATATAGGGGAAGTTCCAATGCGTTAGCAGCTGCTCTTGCACATGCCATCGATACTCCTAATGTTGCATTCGCACCAACATTTCCTTTGTTATCTGTACCATCTGTTTCAATCAGTATACTATCAATTGTATTCTGCTGCAGTGCATTTTTTCCAATCAGTACGCTTCGTAATTTTTCATTTACATTCTTAACTGCTTTTTCTACGCCAAGACCAAAATATCGAACTTCTGCGTCCCTTAATTCAACTGCCTCGAACCTACCCGTAGATGCACCCGAAGGAACGGCGGCCCTGCCTGTTATAAATCCCTCTACCGTCACTTCTGCCTCAACTGTCGGATTTCCTCTCGAATCCAGGACCTCCCTTGCCTTGACATCTGTTATTTCCAAAAATTGCTGCATACATGCCTCCTATAAATAAGTTTTTCATTTCTTTGTAGTATGCACAATATTTTGTAAAATAAACCATTATCATATACGGCAAAAAAAGTTTATATAAATCTGCATAATATTATGGGTATAAAAATAGCTGGTACATAATTCATTACTTTCAATTTGGTAATTCCTATCATATTCAATGATAAACCAATAATAATAACGGAGCCGACACAAGTCATCTCATTGACCACAGTATCTGTTAAGAATGGAGAAATCCATTGTGCAAGCAAGGTAATAGAACCTTGATATACCAATACAAAGCCTGCTGCAAATACTACTCCGATTCCAAGCGAAGATGCAAAGATAATGGCGGCGACAAAATCCAGCATCGATTTATTGAACAGCATCTCGTGATTACCAGTCAAACCACTTTGAAGAGAACCCACAATCGCCATTGCACCGACACAGAACAGAAGGCTCGAGGTCACAAACCCTTCTGCAATTGATATTTTAGTTCCATCTTTACTTCTAAACCTTCGTTCCAGGAACTCTCCCAATTGTCTGATTCTAAGATCCAGGTCAAGTCCCTCTCCAATCATGGTTCCAAGTACCATGGAAATAATCATAATCAGGGAATTTTCTCCTTTCAGTGAACCGGATATTCCAAGAAACATGGTACATAGCCCAAGTCCCTTCATTAATGTATCTGCTAATTTTTCTGACAACCCACGCTTCATTACCAAACCAATACAGGCACCAACCATAACTGCAATGGTATTTACAATTGTTCCTAACATAGTCTTTCTAGTCTCCTCGCACGCACTTTCATTATGTAATCCATTAAAGTCATATTATGAAAAACAAAGTATACTGCATCCTTACAGCATACTTTGTGATTTACATTTGTTTATTTAACTAAGTTATTTTTTAATCAGTAATGATTTTCCTGTCATTTCGACCGGTTGTTTCATACCCATTGTTTCAATCAGTGTCGGTATAATATCTGCCAGGCATCCGCCCTCTCTTAATGTATAACCCGAGTCATAATTTACCAGTATGAATGGCACTTCATTTGTAGTATGTGCTGTAAATGGTGCGCCTGTCTCATAATCTACCAATTGCTCAGCATTTCCGTGATCGGCACAGATGAACATTGTAC
>JAEWWQ010000221.1 GCA_023458855.1 Bacillota bacterium | reverse complement strand
TAGATGGAGTAATTGCAGGAACTTATTGCACATTTGTAAACCCTGGTATTAAGCTGGGAGAGAAAACAACCGATATTACAGGAATAACAGACAGGGACCTGGAAGCTGCACCTATGATTCATGATGTTATCTTCAGACTATTTGAGTTTATAGGTGATTTCCCCCTGTTGGGGCATAGTGTGTTATTTGATTATTCTTTTTTAAAAAAAGCTGCCGTCAATCAAAAACAGGTATTTCAAAAGCGGGGAATCGATACACTTCGTATTGCACGTAAATATTTACCAGAGTTAGAAAGCAGAAATCTTGGATTTTTATGTCGTTATTATGGAATATCTTTAAAAGAACACCGGGCATTGGAAGATGCGAAAGCAACACATTATCTATATCAGAAAATGTACAGACAGTTTTCTGGCGAAGTAACCGAAACAACAACGGAATTTCAGCTGCATGATTTGAATTATCAGGTAAAAAAAGAGAATCCGATAACGCAACATCAAAAAGAACGGTTATATGAACTCATTCATAAGCATAAATTAGTTGTAGACTATCAAGTGGAATACTTGACCAGAAATGAGGCTAGCCGTTATACAGATAAGATTCTTTCAGAGTACGGACGATAGTATTTTTCATAACGGAGTTCAGAGTAGAAGCGGTATCGATTAACTGACGAATGCGATCAAAGTCTCCTTCGGAAAAGTAAATATCCCCAAGCAATTTATAAGTTTTGCTTACATCGGTATGGGTGGAAACAGCAAATTCCAGAACGGATTTACATTCATTCATATAATTGTTTTTATATAGAAGTTCCGCCCATTTTTGAAGCGTTCTTACCAGTAAGGTATAATGCTGGTCATACTCTGTCAGCAGAGTGATATTTGGGGCGCCATACTGTAGCTTCAGATCCGTATTGGAATACCCTGTAAAATTGACAATTTTTTGCCCTTTTAAAAAGAAAATTGTTTTATGGATATCCTTCATGGTTTCATCCTCAGTTAAAGTATCCATAGGAAGGGAATCTGTCGGGATAGAGATGTACGTTAGATTTTCCAGAGATTTTCTTCTGACTGAATTTGCAAGAACCTCTCTTTCCCAAAAGCTGCTCTGTGCTTTTTTATCGATATGATTATATTTTCTGAGTTCATATGCGAGCCATATGACGAATACGATAGAACTTGCAAAAAAGGGGAATTTCATATATAATATCCTTTCAGTGGATTCTAATATGTTACTTGAATTTTCATCTGCCATAGCAGATAGGAGGAATCAGTATGTTCAATATGAATAATAAGAAGACAAAAAGAATTATATCGGCTGTCATTATCATATTATTGGTAATTGCAATGGTCTTACCTATGCTTTTATCGGCTGTATATGCAGGTGCCTAAGTAATTTATACATAAATAAGTGACATCTGTCAATGATTATACAAGAAGTGTTTGAGGAGTAGAATAGGAGTAATTATGAAGAAGCTAAGCAGCAGGATAATCATATTAACTTTTGTAATGGTATGCTTTTACGTGTCAGGGATGCAGGTACAGGCCTCTGAGACATCGCTTATTCAAAAAGGTATTTATATAGATAATATAGATATTTCCGGGATGACAGAGGAAGAGGCAGCAGAGGCGGTTAATGCGTATGTGGATTCACTTGAGGAAACCACAGTTACACTAAATGTAGATGAGGATAACAGCTTTGATGTAACTGCATCGGAATTGGGGCTTGCCTGGAATAATGAGGATGTGATTAAAGAAGCTTGTGGATATGGCGTTAAAGGTAATATTATTCAAAGATACAAAGCCAAAAAAGATCTGGAACATGAAAATAAAGTATTTAATATCACATTTGGTATCGACCAGAGTGTGGCAGAGAATTTATTAAATGATAAATGCAGTGACTTTCATATGGAAGCCGTTGATGCAACACTAAAAAGAGAAGACGGAAAATTTATTATAGAACCGGGGCAGGAAGGCCGTGAAGTAGAGATCGGTGAATCCGTAAAGGCTATTGAATCCTATATCAATACGGAATGGAACCATGAGGCCTGCACAATTGATCTTGTGACATAAGTTGACACACCGAGGGGAACAGAAGAAGAACTGAGTAAAGTAAAGGATGTATTAGGTACTTTTACAACAGATTATCATACTTCGGGTTCTGACAGAAGTGCCAATGTGGCCAATGGCTGCAGTTTAATTAATGGAACGACATTATATCCGGGAGAAACTTTTTCAACCTATGAAAAGGTAAGCCCGTTCACACAGGAGAATGGATATCATATGGCAGGTTCTTACCTGAATGGTATGGTAGTTGAAAGTCTTGGCGGAGGAATCTGTCAAGTATCCACGACCTTGTATAATGCAGTATTAAAAGCGGAGTTGCAGGTGGATGAGCGTTATAATCACTCCATGATCGTGTCCTATGTAGATCCTTCTGCCGATGCAGCTATTTCAGGAACATCCAAGGACTTTAAGTTTACGAATTCTTCAGAATATCCTATCTATATTGAAGGATATACAACATCGGATAAGAAGCTTACATTTGTAGTCTATGGTGTTGAGACAAGAGATTCAGGCAGGACTGTCACATATGAAAGTGAGGTCATTAAGAAAACAGAGCCTCAGGG
>JAEWWQ010000220.1 GCA_023458855.1 Bacillota bacterium | reverse complement strand
TTGAAAAAGATGAACATGAAGAACTTGTGAATCATATATTATTGGAACAATTGATGAATGGCCTGCAGGAACAGGAGCGGCAATTAATAAAATTAAGATATTATGAAAATAAAACCCAAATGGAGGTTGCTGAATTTCTGCATATCAGTCAGGTCCAGGTATCCAGACTTGAAAAGAAAATATTAAAGTATATGCGCAGTCATTTGGAATGATAATAGCAGCGAATGGTTATCCAACGGAAGACACTTTTCTCTATGGATAATCCATTCGCTGCTATTTCATTATAGACTGTTTCGTGATAAACCGATCAGGTTGTGATGGGGCGCCGTATTTGCAAACCAATTTTGCATTAGATTTCCTGTGCCTTCATCATGGCTCGTATCGTATCGTATAAGTATGGTTTCAAATCTTTTAATGAAGCGGGTTCTCCGTAAAGAATAGCACTGTAACTGGTAGAGATGACAAATTCAATAATCATATAGACCAGTATTTCTGTATTTTTATATTTCTGGCTGCAGTTTTCAAAAACAGATACATACAATTCATAAAGTTTGAGTTCATTACTTTTATCGGATATGACCGCTTTTTTGAAAGAACCCCAATTCATGTTTTTGGCGGTAAGTAATAATAGAGAAGTATCCTTTTGCAGGCTGTTCAACAGATAATCAGTGATATAAATAATTCCTTCCGGCAGATCAGTAAAGACAGTCTGAGCCAGAGAATCTTCAGCCAGTGAAAGCAGATGACTTATTTTATGAATCAGTAAGCGGTTGCGAATATCTTCTTTATCTTTAAAATACAAATAAAAAGTGCCTTTTGCAACACCAGCTTTTTGTACAATGTCCGAAATGGACGTCTTATTGATTCCTTTTGTAATAAATAAATCAAAGGCATTCTCAAGAAGAGCGGTGCGTTTTTGGTTTTTATTGTCATCCCATTTACTACTCATTTCATTCCTCCTGCGCGGTTTGCAAAATATTTTAATTATTAATATTGACTAACGGTCATAAAGGTGATATAACTGTCTGGTGAGAAAATGACTAAAGGTCATTAATGCAATTTGTATGTTACACACGTTTTTATAAAATGTCAATAAAAAGAAAGCAGGAGTCGGTGTGAAAGAGAAAAAAGAAAAGATTTCTCTGAGAGAGAAATGGAAAAAACACAAGGATAAAGCACATGCTTCTCGAAAAGGGGAAAGTAAGAAATTTTCAATTGTTGATATGATTATCGACAAGAGGAGAGCAATTGGAATTGTATTTACTGCTGCGTTTATTCTTTGTCTGATTAGCAGTCCTTTCGTTAAAGTAAACTATGATTTGACCGAATACCTTCCGGGTTCAGTTACTTCAAAGAAGGCAATTGATCTGATGGAACGGGAATTTGGGTATCCGGGCACAGCGCGGGTCATGATCAAGGATGTCAGTATCTATGAAGCCAGTATCTATAAACAGCTTATAGAGAAGATCGATGGCGTTGATATGGTCTCCTGGATGAGTTCAGACGTTTACATGTCACAGGGTTTTGTGGATGTGGATAAACAGGAGGACTATTATAAAGACAATTGTGCAGTAATGGATGTTACTTTTGTAGAGGGTGATACTTCAGAAAGGACCAAGGAGGCTGTTTCCGGTATTCAGGAATTACTCGGAGACAAAGGAAGGTATTCCGGACCAGCAGTGGAAAATAAATCCCTGGAGAAGACATTGAACCGGGAAATTGCCATTGCGACAACGGTTGCAGTAATTATGATTTTGATCATTCTGTTGTTGACGACAACATCATGGTTCGAGCCGTTTCTATTTCTGGCAGTTATGGGTGTGGCGATCATTTTAAACAGAGGTACGAATATTTTTATGGGGACGATATCATTTTTAAGCTCCAGCGTATCCTCTATTTTGCAGCTTGCGATTTCAATGGATTATTCCATATTTTTATTTCATACATTTGTACGGGAAAAAAATACAGGGGCAGCAAAAGAGCAGGCAATGTCTAATGCGCTCAGAATGTCAGCACTACCGGTTCTGTCCAGTGCGGCAACAACATTTGTAGGATTCATGGCATTATTTGCAATGAAATTCGGTCTTGGAAAAGATATCGGCATTGTATTGGGAAAAAGCATCATCTGCAGTGTTGCCACAGTAATTTTCTTAATGCCGGCTTTGATCCTGAAGTTTGATGATCTGATTCAGAAGACACAGCATAGATCCATCATGCCGACATTTGAGAATTTCAGCCATTTTATTTATAAAATCCGCTACGGTGTGCTGGCGTTTATCGCTCTCATAGTTCTCCCTTCCTATATTGCGCAGGGCATGAACAGCTTTACTTTTGGAAATAGTTCTCTTGGTTCCAGTGAAGGAACAGTAGTGTATAACGATACAAAAGAGATCGAAGCAAAATTCGGCCGCAGTAATCTGTATCTGGTCATTGTTCCGAATGAGTCCCGGATCAAGGAAAAAGAGTTAGCCGATGAATTGAGCGATCTGTATTACATAAAAAGTGTCACAGCACTTGCCAATGTACTCCCCGAAGGGATTCCGGAAAGTATCGTTCCTGAGAGCATAACGGGACAGCTTCGAACAGAAAATTATACAAGAATGCTGGTATTTGCCAAGACAGCAAGTGAAAGTGAGTTTGCATTTCAGACATCGGATGAGATTCAGAAGATCGTAAAAGAATATTATCCGGGTGAGTCCTATGTAGTTGGTAATACACCTTCCACACAGGATTTGAAGGAAATCTGCTTGTCGGATTACTTTGTAGTTAATATTCTGTCCCTGATCGGAGTAGCGCTTGTCGTAGCGATTGCATTCAGATCGCTGTTAATACCGATTATCGTTCTCATACCGATTAATGTCGCTATTTTTATCAATATGGCGATTCCGTATCTGGAAGGAGAGACCTTTCTGTTTGCCGGATATGTTATCGTATGTTGTATTCAGCTGGGAGCAACTGTTGATTATTCCATTCTTTTGACCAATAATTATCTGGACTCACGTGTTGAAATGGATAAAAAGCAGTCTGCGATGCATGCGGTACAAAAGAGTGCGTTATCTATCTTTACATCAGGTTCAATATTGACAGTTGCAGGATATGGAATTTTCTTTATATCAAGTGTAGCAGCAGTTTCTTCCATCGGACATATGGTAGGACGTGGTGCATTATTAAGTCTGATTCTGGTAATTCTGGTGCTGCCGGCATTACTTACCATCTTTGATAAGAATATATTCAGAGAGAAAGACCGGATAGAACGCATCAATAAAGATGCGAGGCGCAGGAGCAGAAAGGTAAGAGCACGTATCAGGGAAAAAACAGTCAGATGGACCAATTCAGATGATGATGATCAGGTACAGTAAAGCAGGAAAATGCAATGAAAAATAAGGAGGCAGTCCTGATGAAAAGAAAGAATAGAGTATATAAGAGAGTAATGTCCGGAACACTGGGGATAGTGGTAGCAGCCACAACAATCGGAAGCACCTGCTATGCAGGAGCACCAAAGGTGGAAACCGATGAAGCGGTATATGCAAATCTGGATTATTACGGAGCAGTAGATAGTGTAAGTGTCGTAAAGGGATGTACTTTAAATGGAAACACAGACATAGTGGATTATGGCGATTATGATAACGTTACCAATATGAGCAACAAGGTGCAGCCGGCAATTGAGCATGGTAGAGTAACCTGGAAATTACCGGAAGGAACGAACAATTTTTATTATGAATGTGAATCGAAAGAACTGGCAACCAATATTCCATGGAATCTGGACGTATCTTATAAATTGAACGGTGTGGAATGTGCGGGAGAAGATCTTGCAGGCGCAAGTGGAATGGTTACGATTGATATCAAGGCAACACCGAACGAGAAAGCTCCGGCATATTATAAAAATAATCTGATTCTTTCGGCGGCAACGATGGTGGATATGTCAGAAGCACTCAGTATTGATGCACCTGGCTCACAGTTACAATCAGTCGGTACCTATAAAGCAGTTGTATTTATGGCAATGCCGGGAGAAGAGGGAAACTTTGAAGTTAATATCGGTACGGATAGCTTTGAATCCATGGGAGTATTCTTTATGATGGTTCCGGCAACGCTGGAATCCCTTGATATGATATCGGATGTTCGGGAAGTGAAGGATACGGTCAGAGATTCTGTGGATGCCATGAGTGACAGTGCTGATGTGGTGCTGGACAGTCTGGAAGAGATGAAAGCAGGACTTGAAAAAGCGAAGGCAGGAGCAGCAAAAGCAAAAGAAGCAAAGGCAACTTATGACGGACAAAGAGAATCGTTAGAATCTTCTATGGATGCAACCATTGATTCCATGTATAATCTGTCGTTGAGCCTGTCAGCGATGGACCCACACTTTGCAGAGGGAAAACGAATTGCAGATGATGTCAGCTATCAGTTAAATGATATTGCTGTTGCGATGGCAGAAGCCAGAGATATTATGGATGACCTGACCAGTACCACAAATGATCTGCAGCATTCTCTGAGAGATCTGGGAGAGATGAGTGCAAGTCTTGGAAGTGACATTAATATTGATCAGCTGCAAGGGGCATTATCGAAGGATGCAACTTCCGGAAGTGATTATTCTGATTATGCAATTTCCCAGTTACTGGAGGCTTACCAACACGATATCAGTGTCTTGCAGGCAAATCCGGCACTTGATATGGGAGATGAGACTGACGAATTGCTGGGTTCCGCAAATGAAATTACTTATAAATTGCAATCGATCATTACACAGACAAAGGCATTGCAGGGGAATTACAGCAATGATTATAAACTGGAATTACAAAGTATGCTGGACGACACACAGGCACTTGTCGATAATACGAACCAATTTATATGGGCAGCAGGTATTGCAATGAAGAATACGCGTCTTGTCATGGAAGCGACAGAAGGCAGTGTAAGTGAAGCACTTGACGATACGCTGGATGGAATGATTGGGCTTGCAGGGGGTGGAATCAGTGCCACGGATGGAGCAGATACCTTCCGCAATGCCAAGGATGTTATGAAAAATGCGATCGATGATGAGCTGGATAAGATGGAGGAAGATTCCAATGTACTGAACATAGATACCAGTCTTGCTTTTCCGTCCTTCACTTCGACTAAAAATGAGACGCCGGCAAGTATACAGATTATCATGAGAACGCAGGAAATATCAATTGACGATGCAGACGTGGACGATGCAGTAGATTTGGAACCGGCAAAGACAAATATTGGTTTCTGGGGACGAATCAAAGCTGTTTTTCATAAAATGTTCGGCTGGATCGGATAACCGCCAAAACAAAAAAAGGATTATGCAGGAAGTATTGATGCATAATCCTTTTTTTGTAATCTTTTGACTTCTGAATCTTGGTATAAAAAAGAAATAGAAATCCATACTATGAATAGAAATTAAAAATATCCATAGAAAAAAGTGGAAGAACTAATACTGGTAGGGAAGAAAATGCAGGAAACAGTCTTATATATAAAGTTAACACAGAATGCAGAAGTCACACAGAAAGAATTATTTTTGAAAGATGTAGCAAAGATAACTTGCAGGGATCAGCATATCATCGCAAAAGCCAAAGCGATAAAGATCTATACATTCCATGAGGATAAGAGACAGGTAATCAGCATGTTAAAAATCATTGAATTGCTGGAGGCAATATCGCCCAGCCTGATAATTGAGAATGTAGGAAGTACCACGGAAGTGGTGGTGGAACGGATTGAATCCGCAAAGGGCAAGAGTATGCTGAATATGGTGAAAACAGTATTAATTGCCCTTGTCTGCTTTTTTGGAACTGCGTTTACAGTTATGTCGTTTCATAACGATATTGGAATTAATAAGATGTTTGAACAAATCTTTTTTATGGTGACCGGGACAAAATCAGATGGTTGTACCATTCTTGAAATTTCTTATTCAATCGGACTTGGAAGCGGTATTATTATTTTCTTTAATCACATCGGTAAGAGGCGTATTACGAAGGACCCGACGCCGGTAGAGGTTGAGATGCGGGAATATGAAATGGCGGTAAATACAGCGCTGGCAGAAACAGCAGACAGGGAGGAAAAGACCATTGATGTTTCTTAAAACTATTTTTATGGCGATTATCGGGGGAAGTTTCGGACTTATTGTATCAGGCGGGGTACTTACTGTTTTTGTGTCAGTGGGACTGATTCCGCGGTTTGCAGGGAAGACGCATTCGGGAGACAAGATATTGTGTTATGAAAACATGGTCTGTGCCGGTGCAATCGGCGGCTGCGTGTTCAGTGTATTTCATAGATTCTTTGAAATCGGCAGTTATGTGCTGGAGTATACTGCCATTGACAGGGAGATATGGAGAAATACTGCATATTCCATACTTATCATTTTTGGAATATTTGCGGGCATGTTTGTAGGGTGTTTTGCAATTGCAATAGCGGAAATGCTGGATACCATACCCATTTTCTTCCGGAGAATGGGATTCAGACGCGGACTCGGGATTGCCATGCTAATGGTCGCATTTGGAAAGATTGCGGGATCCCTGTTTTATTTTATGAATCATATCTACAGGTATGGAGGAATGTAACAGCTGTTTATAAATCATGAAAGTAATAGCGACGAAGGAGAGTGCAAAAAATGGATGAGAAAAAGAAAAAAGAATATCAGGAATACGTAAAGCAGGTGACACCGACACATAATCTATGGATGCAGATGGCCAAGGCCTTTTTGGTCGGAGGAATCATATGTGTGATAGGCCAGTGGATCACGAATTATTATGTAGGCATCGGTGCCGATAAGGAAATCGCAGGTTCCTGGTGTTCTCTGATTCTTGTATTTTTATCAGTTCTGCTGACGGGACTTAATATTTATCCCAAAATCGCAAAATTCGGAGGTGCAGGTGCGCTGGTTCCCATAACCGGGTTTGCCAATTCTGTGGCTGCACCAGCCATGGAATTTAAGAAAGAAGGACAAGTTTTCGGAGTGGGAAGTAAGATTTTTACAATTGCCGGACCGGTTATTCTATATGGTATTTTCACCAGCTGGTTATTGGGGTTCCTATACTGGATTGTCAGGATAGTAGGGTGGTTCAACTTATAAAGTGAAAGCTTCGAAATTGGGAGGGGGAACAATGTTTCTGTTTTCGAAATACCCGATTAAATGTCGAGATGCTGTTAAAACCAGATTGCAGGGCGACATCTGTTATGGAAAGACTGGTATTGTGCAATAGTTCTTCTGCATTACGCAGCCTTTCCTTTATGATAAAATCAGTAAAGGAATCATTGGTAAATTCTTTGAACAGACGGGAAAAATGATATTTACTGAAGCCAGCTTTTTGGGCAGCAGTATCCAGTGTAATAGCTTCATTACAGTGGAGGGACAGATAAGAGCAGATGGAAATCATGCGTTCCGTTACCTGACTGCTGTGCAGGGTCACTTTTTTCTGCTGGCAGGGCGAAGAAGCGGACAACAGATGTTCTCCGACAGAAATAAAAAATTCATATATGACCATACAGCATTTTACTTCAAGAAAATTATCTGCAGAAAAAAATATTTTTTGAAGGGTATCGAACAGGTTTCCTAATGCCTGTGATAGTGCAATCTGTTTTTCGGATTCAATATGGCGGAGTGCATGAAAAAGAAAACTGATTTTCTGGAAGTCCGGCCGTTGGGAAAGGAATGCATAGTCAAATTGCAGTAACTGAACATACGAAGGTCTGGGCTGATAGATCAGAGCATGTAATTCACCGGGCCATATGAATAAAAAATCATTTTTAGCCAGTGTATATGAATGACCATTGATCTCATAGCAGATACCGGAACGATCGGCTCTAATGATTTCAACGTAATTATGCCAGTGCAGTGGAAAAGTGGAGAGTTCACTTTCGTTTGTGAAATTGACAGGATATTTGCTGTCTTGAAATATATTTTCAAATGTATCTTTCTTTAACATAAAGATAAAAGCTCCTTTTAAGATAAAATGATAAATGAAACCCCTGATCTGAGTATAACAAAACAGCAATATTTGAGCAATAAAAAGGCTTATTATGGAGAG
>JAEWWQ010000219.1 GCA_023458855.1 Bacillota bacterium | reverse complement strand
TCATAATATAAGGGATCTCAAATACCTGAATGGATCCTGATACGCTCAACAAAATATTAATAAATAATACATTTCGGATGGCCGGAATGGATATGTATTTGATTTCCTGCCATTTTGTACATCCGTCAACTGCTGCTGCTTCAAATAACTCAGAAGGAATTGTCTGCAGACCGCCAAAGAACATGATAAAATTCATTCCGTAGTATCTCCAGATACTGATTGAAGCGATTGCCGGGTTCACGAGTTTTAAGTTCTGTAACCACTGCTGTTTTAATGCACCAAGTCCAATGGTTTCTAATATCAGATTTAACGTACCCGAATTATTAAAGAAGATAATAAAAATAGTCGATACGATTACACCGTTTAATAAATAGGGAATAATCAATACTCCTTTAAAGAAATTCAGACCACGGAATTTTCCATTTACAAAAACTGCTAATACAAATGCCAATACCAATTGCGGTATGGCAACCAACATATACCAAAGACAATTCTTGAAGACCATAATATACTGCGGATCTGTCAAAAGTCTTTTATAATTTTTCAGTCCGATCCATTTTGGTGTGCCTGTTCCTTTATAATTAGTAAAACTCAAATACACATTGCTAAGAATGGGAATATAGGAGAATACTAATAAATGAATAACTGGTAACAATAAAAACGCAACAATAATAATTTTGCTACTTTTTGTTTTTTTCATAACTGCTCCTCTCCTGCAATCCAATTGTAAATATTTTCAACACAAGTGCCTCCCCAAAAGAAGAGGCACTTTTTGTTTGCAGTTCAACCATAGCTAATTCAAAATTAGTCTACCCATTCCAGTCCAAGTTCATCTTTGTATTCTGCGTATGCTTTATTTTGTGTCTCGACTTGCTTGTCATATGCTGTCCAGTCATCTGGTTTGGTCGTATCAAGTGCATCAAATAATAAACCTACATATTTGTAATCAGCCCATAATCCTGCTTCTGTCAGTACGTCCTGATTAGCAAGTGTGTTGTCATCTGTCGGTGCCAGCATTAATGCGGTGCATTCTCCTGATTCTACCATATCATCCGCGATTTTGTATAATTCAGGAACGATTGGTTCTACCCCTTTTTTGTTTGCAATATATCCGCTGTCTGCAATAAACTGTGCATCTTCTGCGACATATTCAATAAAGGCTCTGGCAGCATCTTTGTTTTTAGAGAATTTGCAGATTGCCCAGTTATCAGCCGGAGCTGTTAAGATATATCTACCTGCACCAAAATCCGGAGCAGGGGCAAATTTAATAATAGAAGGATCCTTTCCTTCCGGAACACGTCCCTGAATCTGCGGAACAACCCAGGAACCAAATAACATCATAGCTGCTTTCCCATAAGCCACGCTATCCATAGCTACACCAAAATCGGTATAAACTTCCTGCTCAAAGAATCCATCTGCCTTCCATTGTGTATACATTTTAATTGTCTTTCCAAATGGCTGTTCCGGACTGAATGGATCATCAATTTTAAGTGTTTCTGCAAAAACATTGGCATCTCCGGCTACATAGGAGGCAAAATCCTGAACGGTAGCCATTGGCCAGTTTTCTACTCTGTGCATGGAAATAGGAGTCACGCCCATATCCTTGATTTTCTGGCACATTTCATTAAATTCATCCAATGTAGCAGGAACTTCATCATAACCTGCGGCCTTTAATACTTCTTCATTATAAACGACTGCCTGATTATATGCTCTGGCCGGCATAACGCTGTATATATATTCTCCATCATTTGGCATTGCTTTTGCATAGTCACCATATTGCTCTACCCCTTCTTCAACGGTAAAATACGGTTCTGAATACTGTGCCCACTCAGCAATGCTCCAGTTCGGAGCTGTGAATACATCCACACTATCATCTTCCACCTGGAATAATGGTCTCAATTCATCTTCATTGGTAATTACATTTAAATTAACTTTAATGCCTGTTTCTTTTGTAAATTTTTCTGCTAATTGTGTTAAATAAGCGGATGATTCGTCGCGGTATGTATTACCGTTTTCATCTTTCTTCTCTTCTCCCAGTACACGGTTTCCACCATGTGTATATACATTAATTTCAGTTCCGGCAAGTGATGCGATATCAACTTCTCCGGATTCTGTTCCAGCCTCACTGGCAGCAGCTGCTTCACTGGTAGCTTCTTGTGCTGTCTCTTCGCTTGCTCCGCATCCCACTAATGAAAATGTAAGAACCGCCGCAAGACTAAGTGCTAATACTTTTTTTAGTTTCATCTTTATAATTCCTCCCTATTTTTTTCTAAGTTACTTTCTTAAGTAGCTTAAATTAATTTTAACTTAATTAATTTTTTAGTCATCACTTATTCTTGCGTTTTATATTTATTTATTGTATATACTAGCTATTTCTTACATTTACACAATTACAATATGTGTTTTTTGTGCATTTTTCTAATTTATTATTACATTATTTCTCATTTTTTACCTAATTTTAACTTTATCTTATAGTTAAACTATATTTTTTTATTTTTCTCATTGCTTTATATATCCATTTATTTTACTCTATCTACAATTCTTGTTGAAATATGACTTCTCTTCCTTTATGATAAAAACATTAGGAGGTTTGTGCATGAACTTTGAATATTCTTTTTTGAACGCTCTGCAATCGGATATAAATCTTACGAAATCCATACAAATTCAGGACTACCTTCCTGCTGCCCACAAGGTACCTGATGATATCGCAGATAATCTGCCTTATGTACAAGCTTATTCAAACATCACTGCTGCCTATCCCTATTATTACGAATTATCGCATTTCGATTCCTTTTGCCTGATTTATACGCAAATCGGTGCAGGAACTCTGATCTATGACAGTAGATCCTACACACTTCTTCCACGCACGCTCAGTTTTATTGACTGCCGCGAAAACCACCGTATTGAAATCAAACAATCTCCCTGGAATTATAAGGTATTCTATATTAAAGGTAAGATTTTACCCTTTTTGTACCGTACTTTTATTGCGCATTACGAAAACATGCACATTCTCGCTCCTGCTTCTAATCTGGAAAATATGATACAGCACTTATATACACAACTCAGAAAAAATGAAACAAAGCATTTTTTACACGCAAAAATTATTATGGATATTTTACTGGAATTAATTCTGGAAAAAAACCAATTGCAGGAAGCGGATGCAAATCTTCCAGAATATTTATCAGATATGAAGAGAGAATTTGATACCAACTATCGGAACAGCTTCTCACTGGACGAGCTTGAACAACGATATCATATCAGCAAATACCGTCTTTGCCGTGAATTTACTGCACAATTTGATATCTCGCCAATTCAATACCTCAACCGTAAACGGATCGATACCGCAAAAGAAGCTCTTATCTATACAGACAAACGCATTAATGAAATCAGTTGTATGGTGGGATTCGAAAATACCAATCACTTTATTCGTTTATTTAAGCAGCAGACCGGCGTCACTCCCCTCGCATACCGCAAGCGGCCGCCTGCATAATCATAAGAATCAGGCTTCAAAAGCCTATTTATATTTTGAGTTCGTCAATTTGCACTTTTATGTTTAGATAAAATTGAGATACCGGATTTGATTTCAAATCCGGTATCTTTGCATAACACTTTCTTTATATACAATATTTCCTTCGACGATACGAACGCCTGTTTTGTAGACTTCACTGCTTAATTTTTTAAGTAGTACATGTATGCTCTTTCTGGCCATTTCTTTTACATCGACGTCATACGTTGTAATACCGATATCACA
>JAEWWQ010000218.1 GCA_023458855.1 Bacillota bacterium | reverse complement strand
ATGGATAAATTAAAAATATTAGTTGTCGATGATGAAAGCAGAATGAGAAAATTGGTAAAGGATTTCTTGCTTAAGAGTGATTACGAAGTAATAGAAGCTGAAGATGGAAGTCAGGCATTAGACATATTTTATCAGGTGAAAGACATTGCGCTCATTATTCTTGATGTTATGATGCCTAAAATGAATGGTTGGGAAGTATGTAAAGAAATTCGTTCTTATTCGAAGGTTCCTATTATTATGCTGACAGCAAGATCAGAAGAACATGACGAATTGCAGGGATTTGAACTTGGTGTAGATGAATATATTACAAAGCCTTTTAGTCCTAAGATATTAGTGGCCAGGGTTGAAGCAGTTTTAAAGAGAAGTGTGCAGATTGAAGAGGATGAGTTTATAGAAGCTGGCGGTATCGTGATCAATAAAGCAGCGCATGTGGTCACGATCGCTGACAAGCAGATAGACCTTAGTTATAAAGAATTTGAATTATTGACCTATTTCATGGAAAATAAAGGAATTGCATTATCCAGAGAAAAAATATTGAATAATGTATGGAATTATGATTATTTTGGAGATGCCAGAACGATTGACACTCATGTGAAAAAATTAAGAAGTAAAATGGGGGGAAAAGGAGAATTAATAAAGACAATATGGGGAATGGGTTATAAATTCGAGGTCGAGTGATATAAGTATACTTTTCTGTATCATGAATTATGAAAGGAATGTGAGATTATATGAAACATTCTATAAAAATACAGTTTGCAACAATATTTATTCTATTAATGGCCGGCACAATTTTATTGTGCTGGTTTATTAATAATACATTTTTAGAAAAATATTATATCGAGAAAAGGCAACAAGTATTATTACGTGCACATGATAAGATTAATACTGCTGCAAGTAATGGAGACATTACATCAGATGAGTTCGATATTGAATTGCAAAAAACGTGTGGAAAATATAATATAGATTTGATTGTTACGGACGCGAAATCAGAGACCGTTAAAAGTTTTCATAATGATACAGGAATGCTGACGGGAATGCTTTTGGATAAATTTTTTGGAGTCAAGAACCGGAAACAGAATATTTTAGTGGATACAGAAAAATATGTGATTGAGATTACAGCAGACCAAAGAACACATACAGACTATATGGAAATGTGGGGAATTCTGGATGGTGGAAATCTGTTTTTATTTCGGACGCCGATTGAGGGGATTAGGGATAGTGTTTCCATTGCCAATCAATTTCTGGCATATGTTGGATTTGTGGCAGTACTACTTGGCGCGATTGTTATTATCTATGTGTCTGGTAAGATAACCAAGCCAATTCTGAAATTAACAGAGATTTCCAAAAGAATGACGAAACTGGATTTTGAGATCAAATACGAT
The DNA here is from genome assembly GCA_023458855.1 of Bacillota bacterium. Classification (GTDB taxonomy): domain Bacteria; phylum Bacillota; class Clostridia; order Lachnospirales; family Lachnospiraceae; genus SZUA-378. Next base: position 1,167 of record JAEWWQ010000218.1, on the reverse strand, counting down.
GGAAAAGAAAAGAATGAGGTAGGACAACTGGGACTCCACATCAATCAGTTATCTGAAAATCTGCAAAAAACCATTTCGGAATTAAAGACAGTTAATATAGAACTGTTGAAAGACATTGAAAAAAAAGATCGGGTAGATGAGATGAGAAGGGAACTGATTGCTAATATTTCTCATGAACTAAAAACACCCATTGCTTTGATTCAAGGATACTCAGAAGGCCTGCAGGAGGGAATTAATGATGATTCTGAAAGCAGAGAATTTTACTGTGAAGTAATTATGGATGAAGCAAAAAAAATGAATACGATGGTTAAAAAAATCATGACATTAAGTCAGCTGGAATCGGGAAACGATACTGTTACAATGGAGAGATTTTGTGTTACAGATTTAATTATGAATACCATTCAATCGGCTGCCATTCTGACAAAGCAAAATAATATCACGGTTGAATTTCCAGAAATAAATGAGCCGATCTACGTGTGGGCAGATGAATTTAAAATAGAAGAAGTGTTTCGAAATTACTTCAGCAATGCAATCAATCATTGTAAAGAAGATAAAATAATTCAAGTCAAATTGAACCAAAAGGAGGAAAAGGTCAGAATATCTGTATTTAACACGGGAGATCCAATTCCGGAAGACAGCCTGCCGCATCTGTGGGAAAAATTCTATAAAGTCGACAAGGCGAGAACGAGAGAATACGGGGGTAGTGGAGTCGGGCTTTCGATTGTAAAGGCCATTATGGAATCAATGAAGCAGGAATATGGAGTTATAAATTATAATAATGGGGTGGAATTCTGGTTTGAATTAGATACTAAATAGCTTACATTTTTCTTATTTTTAGTTGTAAAATTATTGCTTCAATGCTTATAGAAAGAAAATTGGTTTACTATTTTTATATTGCCCATTGGGTTAAATAATGGTAATATAAATATATTCATTATAGTGACCAAGGAGGAAGCGCAGTGAAAAATCATTATAAGATAATGGCAATCGCATTGAGTGCGGTTTTCTGTCTATCGGGGTGTCAGACGAGCACGATACCTGAGATGAGCGAAGAAGAGACTGCTCTGGTTGCGCAGTATGCTGCGAATCTTATTTTAACAAATAATAAAAAACATGATACGGGAATAGCGACACAGGCTGAGATCGAGAAGGATGAGGCAAAAAGAG
>JAEWWQ010000217.1 GCA_023458855.1 Bacillota bacterium | reverse complement strand
GGATAAGAAGGAGTGTAGGACATTGGGTGAAACACAAAACAATGGTAATCAACAGGAACAGGATATCAATCAGTTATTAAAAGTACGTAGAGAAAAGCTGGCAAATCTGCAGGCAGATGGAAAAAATCCATTTGAAATAATGAAGTACGATGTAACCCATCATAGCGAAGACGTAAAGGTTAATTTTGATACATTAGAAGGACAAACCGTAGCGGTAGCCGGCCGTATTATGACCAAACGTATTATGGGAAAAGCATCTTTCTGTAATATACAGGATCTGAAAGGTTCTATGCAATCTTATGTAGCAAGGGACAGCATCGGAGAAGAACCATACAAAGATTTCAAAAAATACGATGTTGGAGACATCGTTGGAATCAAAGGGGAAGTGTTTAAGACAAAGACAGGAGAAATTTCTATTCATGCAGCAGAAATTGTACTCTTATCCAAGAGTCTTCAGATTCTGCCGGAAAAATTCCATGGTTTAACCAATACAGATATACGGTATCGTCAAAGATATGTAGATTTGATTATGAATGAAGAAGTTAAAAATACATTTGTAAAACGTTCACAGATTATCAGTGCAATCCGTCGTTACCTTGACAATCAAGGTTTCATGGAAGTGGAGACGCCTGTTCTGGTATCCAATGCAGGCGGTGCAGCAGCAAGACCTTTTGAAGCACATTACAATGCACTTGATGAAGATGTAAAGCTTCGTATCTCACTTGAATTATATTTGAAGAGATTAATTGTAGGCGGTCTTGAAAGGGTATACGAGATTGGCCGCGTATTTCGTAATGAAGGTGTTGATACAAGACATAATCCGGAATTCACATTAATGGAGTTATATCAGGCATATACGGATTACAATGGAATGATGGATCTGAGCGAAAATCTGTATCGTTTTGTTGCCAAGGAAGTATTAGGAACAACAAAGATTCAATATGGCGATGTGGAAATAGACCTTGGAAAACCGTTCGAACGAATCACGATGCTTGATGCGGTGAAGAAGTATGCTGGTGTTGATTTTGACGAAGTGCACTCAGACGAGGAAGCAAAGGCATTAGCGGATAAGCATGATATTCACTATGAAGCCAGACATAAAAAGGGTGATATCTTAAGTTTATTTTTTGAAGAATTTGTAGAAGATAAGCTGGTTCAACCTACATTTGTTATGGATCATCCGGTCGAAATCTCTCCATTGACAAAGAGAAAACCAACGAATCCAGATTACACGGAGCGTTTTGAATTATTCATAACCTGCCGCGAGATGGCGAATGCATATTCTGAGCTTAATGATCCGATTGATCAAAGAGCACGTTTTGAAGCCCAGGAAGAACTCAAAGAACTTGGCGACGAAGAAGCCAACAGCATTGATGAAGACTTCCTGAATGCACTGGAAATCGGAATGCCTCCAACAGGCGGTATCGGCTTTGGCATCGACCGTATGGTCATGCTCCTTACGGATTCAGCTGCGATCAGGGATGTATTATTGTTCCCGACGATGAAGACATTGGAGAAATAAGGTTAGTAAACACAAGGATTAACGAGTAACAAGGATAAAATTTACGACCGATTTACGACCAAATAAAGAGAATACGCTTAAAAAGCAGAAACACAATAGGTGTCTCTGCTTTTTGTTACTTATTTTTTAATTCACTAAAATGTTTTTTCCATGTTCGAGATGACTTCTTACATAGTAAACGGTAAAATGGTTCTTTCCATGATAGTTGAATGTATATTATTAAAGTTCTATAATTATAGATTATGGATGAATTTATCAAGCTCTTGAGCAAGGATTATAAATTAACTGACTATTTTATAAAAAATCAACAGGTTGTTTTTAAAATTGAATCTTGCCGAAGGAAGCGTAAATAAAATAAAGCTAATAAAACGAATCATGTATGGTCGAAATAGCTTTGAGTTATTAAAGAGTAAGATTCTTTTGCAAGAACAGTTACACTATAAATTCAACTGACATTGGAAAGAACCGATTTACCGTTTACGATATAATCGTTCACATAGAAATTATTTATAAATACTGATGTTAACAAATCGAAAGTTTTGAGGAAAATTGTTATATGAAAAGATATATTGCCTTGTTGAGGGGAGTCAATATAAGTGGAAAAAACAAGATATCCATGTCTGAATTAAAGAAGGAGTTTGCAGAACTTGGTTTTACAGAGGTTGTTACATATCTTAATAGTGGGAATGTTATGTTTTCAAGCGAGATAGCTGATGAAAAAGATCTTTCAAATAAAATTAGGTCAATGATAAATGAAAGATTTGGTTTTAACGTACCAGTTTTGATTGTTTTGCAAGAAGAATTAAAAGAAGTTTTAAATCATACTCCTGGCTGGTGGGGAGATGATAACAAAGAAATATATGATAATCTTATATTTATGATACCTCCTTTATCTTATGAAAAGTTTTATGATGTAATCGGCAATCCTAAGGCGGAATATGAAAAAGTGCATAACTACAACAATGTTATTTTCTGGTCATTTATGCGGAGCAATTATCAAAAGACAAATTGGTGGTCAGGTACTGCTAGCTCAAACATAAGTGATAAGATCACAATTCGAACAGCAAATACAGTAAGAAAGATAGTGAATATGTGATATATAATAGTAGGCTAATTAGAAGCTAAGAGATTGATAATTCTTGAATTGTCGGCAGATAAAAAAGAGAACTGAGGGGAAAAACATTCCAATCATGACAATGGGTCCTATCTGTGTTGTACCAGAGTTTAAGAGAACATATTTTGGAAAAGAAGTTATTTACTATTTGCACGAAAGGTTTTAATATAGTAACAATGTTGTATCTAATTTTTATACTTGGGCAGAATAGATAAGGAGCATAGAGATGGTTTCTATAAAAGATATATCGGAAAAATGTAGAGTATCTGTTGCAACTGTAAGTAAGGCATTAAATGGACGGAAAGATATTGGTAAGGATACAAGAGAATTTGTATTAAAAACAGCAGAAGAGATGCATTATCATCCAAATCCGATTGCGAAGACACTCAGGACGAAATATAGTCATACGATAGGTATTATACTTACAGGAGAAGATTTCTGTGGTTTATGCGATGAATTTTTTTCGCATCTATTTTTATCAATTAAAAATTCATGTGAAGATTTGGGATATGAGTTACAATTCATTAATAAAAAAGTTGGAAATCAGTCAATGACATACCTTGAAAGGTGTAAATTTAAAAGTATTGACGGGGTAATACTTGCGTATGCACAGTACCAAGATGGGCAGATACAGGAACTTTTGGATAGTGATATTCCGGTAATAACGGCAGATTATATGGTGAATAAAAGAAGTGCGGTGTGCTTTGATTATTCAGAAGGAATACGAAGCCTTGTCTATTATATATATAAAATGGGTCATCGGAGAATCGCATATATTCATGGAGAAGACAAAGAGCATTCAAATACGCACAGCCGTCTGAGTAGCTTCTATTGTACAACCAATAAACTTGGAATAGAGGTGCCAGATGAATACGTGCGTGAGGGCAGATACATCGATGCAGAATTATGCAGAAGGCTTACAAGAGAATTATTGAAGCTTCCAGAACCACCGACATGTATCATGTATCCAAATGACTATTCGGCGATTGCCGGAATAGGTGAGATTAATCGGTTGGGGATGACTGTTCCGGATGACGTATCAGTTGTGGGTTATGATGGAATAACGATTGCAAATGTGATGTGGCCAGAGTTAACGACATATGCACAGAATGTTGAGATGATGGGTAGAAGAATAGTTGAACAGCTGGTGAATTTGATCGAAAAACCCCCAAAGGCAACGATAGAACGGTTAATAGTAAAGGGAACATTGGTTACGGGAGAAACGGTTAAAAATCAAATTAATAATTATAGAAATACTTAAGATATTAGAGCTTGTTTTGAAGGATAGGAAATATTCTATTAAAACTAACCTTTACGAGATATTAAAAGAATATGAGACAGGAATTATTTCAAGTGATGTATTAGGAAAAGCTTTTGAGCCTGAACAATGTTTTGAAAATCCCAATGGAACGGCTATTA
>JAEWWQ010000216.1 GCA_023458855.1 Bacillota bacterium | reverse complement strand
TGTCAGGTGTCCATACAGTTGAAGAAAAATTAAGTATTTCTTCAACAAAACGTGTGTGGGAATATCTTCTGGAAGTTATACAGTGCAGATAACCGTTCACTATTAGTCAGTTGTCCTCACAATTTATGGTAAATAGCAAGCACCCTATCCTATTGGAGTAGGGTGCTTTTTATGCCAAACGGAAGTTATCCGCGGTCCTGGTCTGTTATAACTGAAAGAATGCAACCATCTCATCCAGTTTTTCTGCACTTTTGTGGTTTTCCATTGTCTGGTTTAATACATCATCTGTTTTGGATGCTATATCTGCTATCTTTCCTGCGATTTCCGTAGTACCTTCCGCTCCTTCTCCGGTGGCCGTTGTTATTTCATCAATTGCCTGCCTCATTTGCTGAATCGTATCGTATAGTTGCTCCGCAATCGTATTAATTTCTATTACCATGTCCTGCACCATATCAGAATCCTGATCATACTGTATGCTGGTATTTACGAACATCTGATAATCTTTCAGCACTTGGTTATCTACAAATTCAAGAAGTGATTTGGAATCCTGGACCACACTTTCCACAGCGTCTGAAACATTATAAGTAATATCATTGATTCTGGATACTGCATTTTTAGAGTTCTCAGCCAGTCCCCTGATTTCGTCTGCAACTACTGCAAATCCCTTTCCTGCTTCTCCCGCTCTCGCCGCCTCAATCGCTGCATTTAATGCAAGAAGATTTGTCTGTGAAGTAATCTGTAATATTGCCTGGGAGAGTTCTTTGATTTCCTCAATGGCCGCTGTTCTTTTTATAGATTCCCTTAACTGACTATTTGTTCTTTCATAAATATCTATAGTATTTTGATGCGATACACTTGTCTGACTTTTCAGCTTTTCAGCACGCTGTTTTATTTCAGTTGCAAGACCTTCACCGCTTAATGTCTTCTCTTTCATATTTGAAACCTTTGATTCTATCTCATACGTGGAGGCATTCATTTCCTGCGTGGAAGCAGAAGTTTCTTCCATGCCTGCAGACAATTCTTCTGCCGCAGCAGAGATATCCTCAATATTGCCATGAACCACTTCCATATTTTCAAGTGATCTGTCTGATATTACTTTTACATTTTCTGATTCTGTTTGTATTCCTTTCATGATTTCAGCAATTTTCTGCTTCATATGACTGGCAGACTGAGCAATTGCACCCACTTCATCTTTTCTGTTCAATAGATTCTCTTCAAAATAAAAATCGAATTTTCCTTCCTCCATCAGCTTTAATCTATCCTGAATCATTTTTATTCCTTTGGCGATCGCGCTTCCCAGAACATAGGAAATACCAATTCCCAGAACAAGCAGCACGCAGGCCAAAAGAACAATCATTAACATAGCGCTGTCAATCCGTCCGGAAACGACATCTGTGTAAATTCCCACAAACCACATACCGATAACAGCTCCACTGTTATCCTTAATAGGCACATAATAGGTCTGTGCCGATTTTCCCAGGATATCTGCCGTTCCTGAATAAGCTTCTCCCTGTTTTAGAACCTTCTCAATTACTGCTGAAGATGCCTGCGTTCCAATTTGTCTTTCTCCGCTTTCATTCGTTACATTTGTTGCTACTCTTGTATCATTTTGAAAAATTGTTGCCAGAACCTCGGTTCCATTCGTAAAATCATCAATTACTTCATAGTTTTCATTGATAAGAGCCTCTCCTTTATAGAGCTTTCCGTCTTTTATCTGCCACTCTCCGTCATAAGACTTATCAAATAATTGAAATCCCATATTAGAATAATTTTTAAGCTCTTCGTTACTTTCTGACACTACCAGACTATTGATCTCCTTATCCGTAAAAGCCACAATAACCAATGTCAGTAAAACAATAATTCCAACTGCTGATGCTACAATCTTCCATTTGATCTTCATTTTCTTCTCTCCGCTTCGTATTTTATTTTGTTTTTTCCTTCGATTCTTATATCTGCCTTCTATAACAGTTTTTTTTACTGCGAATACGCTCAGCTAACAGGTCACCCTGTTCCGGATCCAGACTGGGGACAAAAACTACAAACTCCTCTCCTCCATATCTTCCCGGACATCCCTCTGCCTCTTCTACCTCCTGTCGAATGATCCGCCCGGCCTTTTTAAGGACCTCATCTCCCTTTACGTGCCCGTAATAATCATTTTATGCTAATACATTTCTCATTTCTGCATGCCGCTACAGGCAGCACAAATAATCTTCTTCCCAAATGCAACTATAACACTATATTTGAATACTTTACAAACGGTTAATTTTACCATAAAATCAGATATTATATCGTGTCATATGCTACGAATTGGAGGCACAAATGGAATATATTAATCAAATAAAACAAACTTTTATTGGTTCTCAATTGACTGATGACGAAATAGACACCGCTTTGCATAATTGCAATTTTACCATTGCAAAGTTTCAGAAGGGAAAACTGTTACATATAGAAGGAGAGGAATGTTTTTGTCTTGAAATACTTTTGAGCGGTAATATCATCAATATGCAGACCGACCAGTATGGAAATGAAATCATAATAAAGCATTTTGAAAGCTATGAATTAATCGCAGGCAATATTTTATTTGGTTCCTCTCCGAAATATCCTTTATCTTTCATGGCACAGTCGGACGGAACTCTGCTACGAGTCAGCAGGCCTTTTCTGTTCGAACTTTTTATAGCGAAACCCAACATTCTCAGACAGTTTTTGATGCTTATTTCTGATCGGGCTGTAAACCTTGGGCAAAAAATCAAACTTGGTGAAAGAAAGCCATTACGAGATCTGATTATGGAGTATTTACATTTTCAAAGTACATTTCAGAATTCAACTACCATTACATTACCGATTTCTAAAAAGGAACTGGCTGACCGCCTCGGCGTACAGCGTACTTCTGTAT
>JAEWWQ010000215.1 GCA_023458855.1 Bacillota bacterium | reverse complement strand
TGATGTACTTGCCCGCATGAAGTGAGGGGTGAGTAAATGGCAGAGACAAATGAAATGACATTGAAAATCATTACACCGGATCGTAATTTTTACGAAGATACGGCTACAATGATAGAGTTTAATACTACAGAGGGTGAAATTGGTATTTACCAGAATCATATTCCTATGACAGTTATTATAGCTCCCGGTATTCTTACCATCACACGTGTGAATGAGACGAAAAAGGCAGCATTACATGCCGGTTTTGCAGAGATTCTGCCGGAGGGAGTTACTATTCTGGCCGAAGTGATAGAATGGCCGGATGAGATTGATGCAGAACGTGCAAGGGCCGCAAAAGACAGAGCAGAAGAGCGTTTGCGTTCCAAGACACCGGAAACAGATGTCGCAAGAGCAGAGACTGCATTGCATAGGGCAATTGCAAGGATTGAAATTATTGGAAAATAAGGAAATAAAAGGGAGCGTGCTGGGCATGCTCCCTTTTATCAAAATCTTAAGATTCCTGGTTTGTCACAGTGGCGCCTTTTATATATTTCATAATAAAGTAAGATTTGAATCATATCACTGATCCATTCCCATTTTTCAGCATTCATATCACAGTCTTCTTCCCGGCCGGAAGTGTCACATTTTAGTATTTCCAGTACTTCGTTGGCAAGTTTGTATAGAAGCCATCTGTCGGGATATTCATCATAAATGAGACTTCCTTCATAATCTATCTTATCTAGAATGGAAGCTATCTTTTTTTGATATTTCTTAGCTTCTGCCGGGTATAATTGTTGTAAGTATTCTAAATCCCGCATAACCTTATTATCATCTTCATAATACATTGGCAGCGGATATGTCATATAAAACGGCATTATTTTATGATTACTATTCATACGGATTCCTTATATTAGCGTCAATGATGCTTAAATTTTCTTTTACCATATCATATGCACCTTTTAGAGGAATGCCACTTAGCAAAATTTCGATATAGAAGCAGCAGATAAGTGTTACTATGTTAAGAAAAATTTTAGTTGAGGTTTTATAGTAAAGGAATTAAAATGTAATCATGGAAAATTTAAGAGAAGTTTTAGAAGAGACTATAAATGAAAAATTATATCAGATGGTTATGAGCAATGCAAAAGATAAAATGGCCGTCACCAAGGTAAAAGTACGCCCAATTATGAAGGATGGGATCTTGCATTACCAGGCAAGCAGTTTTTCAGGAACCAAGGTACTGCATAAAAATTATGAAAAAAGAGAACTTTTAGCATTTCTCTTAGAGAATATGAATGGGAATTTTAAGCAATTGGAGATTGAGACAATTCCGTTTAAAATAATGATATTAGCGAGCAAAAAAGGAAAACTGACAATTAAGAAAAAGATAAATGGAGAAACGGAAGAAAGACAGGTAGATTTCTCACATAACAGAATAAAAAACTATATTTTAGAAGAAGGAAAGCCAATAGAATTTTTAATTGACCTTGGAGTTCAGACAAAAGAAGGAAAGACAGTCCGTGCCCGATATGATAAATTTAAACAAATTAACCGATTTTTGGAATTTATTCAGGACATTCTGCCAACACTTCAAAAGAAACAAAGGATAACAATCTTAGATTTTGGATGTGGAAAATCATATCTGACATTTGCAATGTATTACTATTTAAAAATATTGCAGGGGATGGATATTAAAATTATAGGTTTGGATTTGAAAGAAGATGTGATTAATACGTGCAATAAGCTTAGAGATAAGTATGGGTATCACGAATTGAATTTTCTGAAGGGTGATATAGAGAACTATAATGGAGTTGACAAAGTTGACATGGTTGTCACTTTGCATGCCTGTGATACAGCTACAGATTATGCATTGCAGAAGGCAATTGCATGGAATGCCAGTGTTATCCTGTCGGTTCCCTGTTGTCAGCATGAAGTAAACAGGCAGATCTCCTGCAGGGAGTTGGAACCTGTATTAAAATATGGTCTGATTCGTGAGAGAATGTCAGCACTTATTACAGATGCCTATCGTGCCAATATACTTGAAAAATGCGGCTATGATACTCAGATTCTGGAATTTATCGACATGGAGCATACGCCTAAGAATATTCTGATTCGTGCAGTAAAAAAGGAAAATGCGCCTGCAAATAAACAGGAAGAAATAGAGAGATTGCAATCATTCTTACACATTAATCCAACACTGGGAAGAATAACAGAGTGTAGTAATAATAGGGAAGTCAAAAAGGTAGAAAATGAGAAAACCATTCATTAAAGGAACTATTTGCGTACTGATATTTATCATATCGGTATTGATCATAAGTGCTATTACAAATAAGGGAAACACTGATATGACAGTTGAAATGAAGCCTGCAACATATCCGCTTGTTTATATGGAATTAGAGGGAGAAAGAATAAACTGTCTGCATGGTTATGCATCCAGGATGCAGGAAAGTTACCTGCGGGATACGATTACGCCGATTGATGAAGACAGAGTGGTGACTTTCTCTATTGACAAGTTCCAAGGGGATATTCAGGCATTGTCTTTTGAAGTAAGAAGTGTAGATGGCTCTCGTCTGATTGAGGAAACAGATATAACGGATGTAAGTGATGAGAATGATACGGTCAGGGCTTCCGTTACACTAAAAGATCTGATTGAACAGAATCAGGAATATTGCTTTATCTTACTGGTAGAGACAGGATACGGAGAAGTGATCCGCTATTATACAAGAATAATACAACCGGTCGATTATCATGTAAAAGAAAAAATTGCTTTTGTAAAAGACTTTCATGAGAAGACTTTTACAAAAGACGAGAGTATATCCAGATACCTGGAATCCAATGCAGAAGGAGACAATACTTCTTATCATCTTGTAAATATTCACTCGAATTTCAGTCAGATCACCTGGGGGAATATGAATATTAAAAAAGTGAGCGAGCCTGTTATTTCAATTAAAGAATTGGGAACACAGACTGCTTCTATCCGGATGGACTACTTTGTGTCGGAAGAAAATCATGAATATCGTATTAGTGAATTCTACCGGGTGCGTTATGGTAGTGACAGAATGTATCTTCTTGATTTTGAGAGAACCATGAACCAGCTTTTTGATACAAAGGATGATGTATTTGTTAATAATAAGATTCTGCTTGGAATATCGGAGCAGGATGTTGAGATGCAGGAAAGTGATGATGGCAATATTATTGCATTTAACCATGAAAACAGCCTTTACAGTTATAATGTTACGGATAACAGGTGTGTCTGCTTATTTTCATTTTATAATAGTGAGAATAGAGATTTAAGGGATGTATATAACCAACATGACATGAAGATACTATCAGTTGAAGAAAGTGGCAATATACGCTTTATGGTTTATGGTTATATGAACAGAGGACGCCACGAAGGTGAAGTTGGAATTCAGGTATATTATTATAATAGTGTGTTAAATACAATTGAAGAAGATGCCTTTATACAGTATGACAAATCATATGAATTGCTGCGTGAAGAAATTGAACAATTAGCGTATGTAAGTAAAAACAGTATATTTTATTTTATTCTGGATGGAACCATCCATAGCGTAGACTTAACGAATAAGACAAGTGGAGTTGTCGCAAAAAATCTTGCGGAAGATACTTTTAAAGTATCAAAAGACAATCAGATGATTGTGTGGCAGACGGAGCAGGAAAAATATAATAGTAAAAAATTAATTTTGATGAACCTGAATACCAAAAAGAAGACAACAATAGAGGTGTCTGCAGATAAGCGTATTGCTCCGTTGGGATTTATGAATTCAGACCTTATCTATGGAATAGCAGAAAAAGGCGACATCGTAAAAGAGAAATCAGGAATTATTACATTCCCTATGAATGAGGTAATTATCCAGAATGAAGACGGCGAGATCTTAAAAGACTATAAACAGGACAATATCTATGTTATAGATGGACAAATTGAGAATAACCAGTTAAACATGACACGCGTCAAAAAGATCGGAACTGATGTTGGCGAAGAGGAAAATGACAGTACTGTCAGCGAAAATGAAATAGACACTGATACGGACACTTATATTAATACAAATCAATATGAAGAAATTGCTGATGATCAGATTATGAATAATGTAGTGGAAGAAACAGGAAAAAATACAGTTGAAACAGTAACTACGACAAATTATGAAAAAATAGTTCAAATTGTGTTAGAAAGTACGATTCAAACAAACTCGATCAAATTCCAGACGCCGAAGGAAGTACTTTTTGAAGGTGGAAGAGAAATTGTACTTGCAAAGACGAAAGAGGAAACAGAACGTTATTACGTATATGGAAAGCATGGAATAGAATCCATCTTTACAAAACCAGCAGCAGCAATTAATCTTGCGTCAGAAATATCGGGCGTGGTACTAAATGATCAGGGTGAATATGTATGGCGTAAAGGAAATCTGTCAACCAAAAACCAGATCATGAAAATCGAAGCGACCAAAACGGAGGAACAAAGCAGTATAGCCATTTGCCTTGATACAATGCTAGCCTATGAGAATGTAATGCGTAATAGCGAATATCTGTTAAGTAATGGCGGGACGGTATATTCTGTATTGAATGATAATTTGGAGGATGCACAGGTATTAATATTGTCCGGCTGTAGTCTGGAGTCTATTTTATACTATGTAAATCAGGATATTCCTGTCATGGCTATGTTAGATGATGGAAATGCGGTACTTATTATAGGGTTTAACGAGCTAAATACTGTCATCATGGATCCGGAAACAGGAACGATTTATAAAAAGGGAATGAATGATTCTAAAGCGTGGTTTGAAGAGAATGGAAATTCCTTTATTACCTATATCAAGAAGCAATAGTAATAGGAATGCGCCAGGATAAGGAGAAACAGAATGGATGGTAGAAATAAAACATTAGCAAAAAATTTGGTAACGTATTCAATGGAGGTTCAGGCAGGAGATAAAGTGTATCTACACTTTATAGGAGAACAGACGGAAGAACTGGCAAGAGCTATCATACAAGAGGTGTATGCAGCGGGCGGAGTTCCATTTCCACATTATACAAGTCAGAGAGTACTTAGAGAAATGCTCCTTAACTGCACGGAAGATCAGCTTCGTCTGATGGCTGAAATAGATGCGGCTGAGATGTCACGGATGGATTGTTATGTGGCCATCAGAGGAAATGATAATGTCGCAGAATTATCAGACGTTCCTGCGGAAAAAATGGCAATCTATGATAAGCTTTATATGGATCCGGTACATCATCAGATCCGGGTACCTAAAACAAAGTGGGTCGTATTGCGCTATCCAAACTATGCAATGGCGCAGTTATCCAATCTTAGCACGGATGCTTTCGAAGACTTCTATTATAAGGTGTGTAATCTTGATTATGAGAAAATGGGTAAGGCAATGGAAAGTCTGGTCGCATTAATGAACCGTACGGATAAAGTCCGAATGGTTGGACCAGGAACAGACCTTTCTTTTTCCATCAAAGGGATTCCGGCAGTCACCTGTTGCGGAAAACGTAATATTCCGGATGGAGAAGTATACACCGCGCCAGTTCGTGATTCTATTCACGGTGTTTTAAGTTATAATACGCCGTCTCTTTATCAGGGAGTTACATTTGAAAATGTAAAATTTGTATTTCAAGAAGGCAGGATTGTAGAAGCGACAGCAAATAATTCTGAAAAATTAAATAAAATATTAGATTCGGATGAAGGAGCAAGATACATTGGAGAATTTGCAATTGGTATTAACCCCTATGTGTTATCACCTATGAAAGATATTCTGTTTGATGAAAAGATATGTGGTTCTATCCATTTTACACCGGGAAATTGTTATGAAGAAGCATCAAACGGAAATAGTTCCGTTATTCATTGGGATCTTGTGTGGATTCAGAGGCCTGAATATGGCGGAGGGGAGATTTACTTTGATGATATATTAATTCGTAAGGACGGATTATTTGTGATTCCGGAACTTATGGGACTGAATCCGGAAAAATTAAAATAAAAAGTGTGAAAAGAAATTCTAAGTAGCAAAAATACTGCCGCTTAGAATTTCTAAATCTCACACAGGAAGAAGCCTCTTACGAGTCTTCTTCTCACACCTTGATTATTATGCCTGTATGTTGAAAATTTTACCGGCATATTTTTGTAAGCTGAATAATAAGATCATACCCAATAAGCCGCATGAGACAAGTTCGCCTGCCGTAACGGTTAAAAAACTGAACCAAAGAGGTTCTATACCGTAAGCGTATTTTAGGACAAAAGGTACGACAATTGCATTGGCAACAATCGGCGGAACCGGAGCAAGCCATTTAAACTTGCGAAGTTTATAAGTGAAAAAGGCACCAATTAAGGTTGCAATACTACCAAAAATAATATCCATAATGGCACAACCCGTAAGTATGTTGCTGAGCAGACATCCGATAAATAGTCCCGGAATGGCTGCGGGGGTAAAATAAGGCAAAATCGTAAGTGCCTCAGAAAAACGAATCTGGACTGCATAATTCGCAAGTCCGAAAGCGTTGGCTACAAAAGTAAGCACAACGTAAAGAGCAGCAATCATAGCTGCCTGGGTCAGAAATAGTACATTTTTGTTTTTCATATTTAATTCTCCTGTAGTTTTTATTTGCGTGGGGAAGGTCACGAACCCACGTAGTGACATTGCTGTATATCAATAGCAAATTATTTAGAATTCTGATCTTTATACTTTGCCAGGATATTCTGAATACGTTCATTAGGATTTAATAAATCACTAATAGAAGTGTCATGGTTCAAGGTATCAATGATATAAGCAACGTATTTGCTCATATCACAATTAATATAGTAAGGTTTTTCTAATAATTGTGGAGTCTGGTAGATTAAATTTGTAGTAAGGACCTTATCAAAAATGCCTTTCTCATAGGCTTCATCAAATTTATCAAGTCCATTTGTGAACAATCCGAAGGTCGCACAAATAAAAATTCTATTTGCCTTTCTTTCTTTTAGTGCAGCTGCCACTTCAAATACACTTTCACCGGACGAAATCATGTCATCGATAACAATAATATCTTTTCCTTCGACACTGGAACCTAAGAATTCATGTGCAACGATAGGATTCCTGCCATTCACGATAGTAGTGTAATCTCTCCTCTTATAGAACATACCCATATCAAGACCAAGTACGTTAGCCATATAGATTGCACGGCTCATGCCGCCTTCATCAGGGCTGACCACCATCATATGGTCGGAATCGATGTTTAAATCTGTTACATTTTTTAACAGACCCTTAATGAATTGGTAAGCAGGCTGCACGGTTTCAAATCCGCTAAGCGGGATTGCATTCTGAACTCTGGCATCATGGGCGTCAAAAGTGATAATATTGTCCACTCCCATATTCACGAGTTCCTGCAGAGCGATGGCACAGTCCAGGGATTCTCTGGCTGTTCTCTTATGCTGTCTGCTCTCATATAAGAAAGGCATAATAACAGTAATCCTTCTTGCTTTTCCGCCAACAGCAGCAATAATACGTTTGAGATCCTGATAGTGATCATCAGGTGACATATGATTTACTTCGCCGCATAAAGAATAAGTTAAGCTGTAATTTGCAACATCAACAAGAAGATAAAGATCCGCACCTCTGACGGACTCAAGTATAATACCTTTGGCTTCGCCGGAACCAAAGCGAGGTACTTTTGCCTTTAGTAAGTAAGAATCTCTCTGATATCCTGCAAATGCAAGGCTTTCTTTGTGCTCGCTTTCTCGTTCTGTTCTCCATTTAACCAAATAGTGATCAATTTTTTCCCCAAGAGTTTTACATC
>JAEWWQ010000214.1 GCA_023458855.1 Bacillota bacterium | reverse complement strand
GTTATTATCTCTAAAAACTGATTGGGTAAAACCTGAGCAGTCGGCTCCTTTTGTCAGACTTGTTCCGCCCCAGACATAGGGATTTCCAACAAATTGTAATGCATAATTCACAATCGAGTTTCTTTTTGAGCCAGTTGCTGCTTCTACAGAACTATTCTTTGATTTTGAGCTATTATCGGTTTGTGCTTTACTTGCCTGCTCTTTTTCTAAAGCTAATCGAGCCTTCTCTTCTTCTATGGATTCTGCTTTTTTCAATTCGGTGCTTATAGTAACGTAATCACTTGATACATACCCTAAAATATCTGAATCAATCGATACCTTTATCCACCCTTCGGTTTCCTCTACGACATCCAGCTTTTCTTCAATTGGAATCAAAGATTCTACTCTCGCATCTGCATCCGGCTCTTTCCTTACCTTTAAGGTCATAGTATTTACCGTAGCGATTCGTTTACCTACTTTTGGAACAAGTTCTTTGGCCTCCTTGCCAACTGCTAAAAATTCTGTCTTAACATACCCAGTCACTGTGCCAGATTTTATTTTGCTCCAGTCAACTCCTGATTTAATAACTGTTGCAGCTGAATTTGCATAAAGTTTTCCTAATATATTACTTTCTTCACTAGCCTCCTTCCGAATATTTATATAATCTGATACTTTAGAAATAGCCAAATTGCTCCATTCTTCTTCCTTGGTTGGTGTACTTTCCGTATTCAACTTTCCCACTGATGCATCTACATAATATTTTTGAATTGCGTTTTCTCTGGATAAAGAAAATTCTGCTGCAAGGGACTTTACCGGATACCCTGAAAATGCTAACGTTCCGATCAAACAATAAGCTGTTGTCTTAAGTAATCTTTTTTTCATAAAACCTCCATACAATCTGATTTGTATTACATAATTATTAATTTAATTACATAATAGTTAATAATCTTCACATTATCTTAATATTTTATTGTGGAGATTGTATGGAGATTTTATTTACGATTACTTTTCATTGTCGACTCCCGAATAATCAGCCTTGGTAATGTAGTATATGACTGTACCTGAAGCGAGGGATTTTTTATTTTGTGTAACAATGTCTTTCCCGCTTGAAGTCCCATATCATAAACATCAATATCAACCACGGTAAGGGCCGGTTCGATCACCCTGGAAAAGGGAAAATCATCAAAACTGACAATGCCGATTTGATTTGGTATTATAATTCCCATTTCATTCAGTGCTTTCACAGCTCCCATAGCAATTACATTATTCTCACAAACGATTGCATCCGGTAAATAAGCAGATTGAAATAGTTCTTTGGTCAATTGATATCCGCTTTCTTTTGAATTATCTCCGTATTTAATAAATTCATTTTGCAATAACAGTCCAAAATCATGAATGGTGGAATGGAAACCCTTTAAACGATTGGTTGAAATCTCATCTTCTTTTGCTCCGCCTATAAAAGCAATTTTGCGATACCCGTATTCCAATAAATGTAATGCAGCAAGCTGCCCTGAAATACGGTTGTTGGTATCCACCCAGCAGGCTGCAGAGTCAAATGCCGGTTTGCCGATAATTACATGCGGAAATTCATTTTTTATAAGTAACTGAACTATTTCTTTTGTGGTTGCAGAACCATGAATGACAATTCCATCCGCACTTTTATTGCCGTCCATGTTCTGTATGTATTCCTGAATCTCTTTCTCATTATGAAGACCGGTAAAATTAAGCCTGTATCCTTCTGATGCCAGAACCTGCTGTACACCACACATAATTTCAAACATATGCGGATTATAAAATGCAACCTGCCGTTCCACTTTCGCTAAAAATACAATATTGTTTGTTTTCTGCCTTGCAAAATTCCTGGCACGTTCATTTGGCTGATAATGTAGCTTTTCCATAACTTCCCTGATATGATTTTTAGTCGCATCAGATATAGTAGGTCCATCATTTAACACCTTTGAAACAGTGGAAACCGATACCCCTGCTTCACTTGCAACATCCTTAATCGTAATCCCCATGTTTATCCCTCGATTCTATCATTTAGAAAAAACTATCCGTTAACAAAAAGACAGCATATCCTCCGGGATTCATAACTTCCCCCTGTACATGACCGGATATTAAAATATCTTTAATATTCGATACGCATATTCTTTCGCTTACCGTTCCCTTGTTCACAACTACCAATATTTTTCCTTTTTTCCCTTCTCTTACAAAAGCAAATACATTGCTTTTTTCCCACTCTTTACAAGTTTTATAAGAAGATTTATAATCCAGATATTTTTTTCGGATAGAAATAACTTCTTTTACATACGCTGTTAAGGAATTATGATCCTGACTCCAATTCATAGGGCTGCGATACTCATTTTCCTGAATGCCCATGATTCCGCATTCATCTCCATAAAAGAGACTGGGTACACCGGGAAACAACATGAGCACCAAAAAAGCCTGTTTCCAACTCTGTATACTTCCTTTGCAAAGAGATAGGAATCTTGGCACATCATGAGAATCCAGAAGATTCAGCTGCCCGTTACTGACATTATGGGAATAGCGAAGCCGCATTCTGTTCATTCTTTGTGCAAAAGAACTTGCATTGATCAAATCAAAGGCAAAAAAATCCCGACTATGTTTTCTAAAATCATAATTCATTGTGGAATCAAATGCATCTCCTTTCAGCCAGGTTTCGGAATTTTCCCATACTTCACCGATTAATACAGCTTCCCGGTTCACTGATTTTACGGCATCTCGAAAAGTACGCCAAAAGTTACGGTCGATTTCATTGGCTACATCAAGGCGCCATCCGTCTATTTTATATTCACGCATCCAATATTGCCCTACTTTAGCAAAATATTCCTGTACTTCTTTATTTGATGTATTTAATTTCGGCATTTTCATTTCATAGGCAAAGCATTGATAAGTTGGAGGTTCTTCATAGGAATTGGGACGTACGACTGGAAATGTCAGTTCGTAAAACCAATCCTTATACTTAGAATCCTCTCCTTTTTGTACCACATCTGAGAACGCGGAGAAATACCAGCTGCAGTGATTGAAAACACCGTCTATGATAATGCGCATGTCTCTATTATGTATTTCATTTACCAGATCTTTGAAATCATCATCCGTACCAAAACATGGGTCTATGTGATAATAGTCCAGTAAATCGTATTTATGATATTCCCCGGCTGTAAAAATAGGGTTAAGATAAATACAATCAAATCCTAAATTCTGAATATAATCCAGGTTCTCTATGATTCCTTGGATAGTTCCTCCCAGTCTGGAATGACAGGTGTTCCCATCCGGTAGTACTTTTTCTTTTCCATTTCCGGAAATCAATCTTTTACCATCTGCAAAACTGTCCGGAAATATATTATAAACTACTGCGTTTTTGAACCATTTCGGTATATCCATGATTTCTTCACGAAGAATAAACGGATATTGATAATATTCACTTCTCCCTTCTATCAGGGAACCTTCCACTTCAAAATCTGCCAGTTGATTGGTGAACTGATCAGCATAATAGTAGTACCATTCTTCCCCTTTTTCCAGCTTAAAATAGTAACACACCCTGGAAAATGGAACTTTAAACGTAACTTCATAATAATCAAATAATTCGTCTTCCGATTCAACCTGCATAGAAACAGCCTCAAATTTAACAGGGGTCTTAGGATAAGCACGGTCCCCGTAATACAAGGTACAGGCAGACAGGTCTCCCTTCTGTGCTCTAAGCCTTATTGTTAGCACATTTACGCTGCTTGCAAATGCATACTGGGAAAGCGGTATATGTAAAATTGCACTTTTATTCATTCTTTATGTCCTTTCTATCTTTAGCCTTTTACGCCTCCGGCTGTCAGACCGGAAATCATATATTTTTGAATGCAGAAAAATACAATCAATATTGGTATTGATATAATGATTGCTGCTGCTGAAAACAAAGGCCAGCTTCTGCTGTAATCATTAGTCTGTAACTGGTAAAGTCCTCCTGCCAACGTTAAACTCTTCTCATCCAGCATAAAAGTCGTAGCAAACAGATATTCATTCCATACAAAAATGAGTACCATGACAGCAGTTACTATAATAGCCGGTCTTGCAAGCGGCAGTACGATTCTGCTTAAAAGCTGAAAGTTGCTTGCCCCGTCTATTTTGGATGCCTCTTCAATTTCAATCGGAATCGAATCAAAATATCCTTTCATATTCCAAATACTGAAGATGCACATGGAGCCGGCATATATTAGTATTAATCCAATATCAGTATTTAAAAGATTCAATATTTTAAACAGACGAAATATTGCGAACATGGATAATATTTGAGGGAAAGCATTCAATAGAAGCATTAACTGTAAAACGCTTTTTCTGCCTTTATAACGGAATCTGGACAGGGAATAAGCTGCTGTTATGGCGGTACTCATAGCTATTATCATGGTACCTGCACATAAAACGACTGAATTTTTGAACCAGACCAGAAATGGCTCTTTAAATAATATGGTATAATAATTTGCCCAAGTAGGATTTTTCGGAAAGAAAGAAAAATCAGATGAAACGCCTGTACCGCCACTGCTAAAAGAAAGCGTAAGTGCATATAAAATAGGAATCAGTCCCAAAGAGCAAATGAGAATAAATACGATATGTAAAACAGTCAGCCCTAATGTTTTCCTTATAGTATACTTTTTCATTTACACTTCCTCCTTAATCGCACTTCTATTAGTAAATAAAGAAAATAGGATTATGATCATGAATATAACAATGGACACAGCGGAAGAAAGTCCGTAATTGTTGGATACAAAAGCATTTTGATGTACATATGTAATTACTGTCTGCAGCGTAGAACCGGATAATGCGCCTTTTTGCATGGTTAAAAGATATATGATATCAAACTGCTTAAAAGTCGTAAATGTCGTCAATATTACCGCAGGTGCAATAATCGGTTTCAAAGCGGGTATGGTAATATAAATGTTTCTTGCAAAAAAACCTGCTCCATCAAGCACGGCACTTTCATAATAGCTCTTATCAATACTTTGAAATGCACTGTCTATGATCATGATCATGAACGGCAATGCCATCCAAAGAATCAACGCCATACAGGAAGCAAACGCCAGTATGTTATCTGATAAAAAATTAACTTTAGGCAGCCCAATCGCATTCATTATATGGTTCAAAAACCCAAATTCCGTATTAAACATTCCCACACGCCAAAGCAGAATGGAAACATATGCAGGCATTGCCCATGGAAACATCAGTAACGTTTTATAGATTCTGTTAATTTTAAGTTCTTTTACATTCAGGCCAAGTGCTATGAAATATGCAGCAACAACCTGGAGACCCATGTTAAGAACAGTCCATAGAACCGTTGTTAACAGTGCAGATAGAAATCCCGAATCCATTTTGAGCAATGCTCTGTAATAATTTTTAAGTCCGATAATTCCATAGTCATTCCAATGATAAAGATTCATATTCGTCAATGAAATATATCCTGTATATAAAATTGGGAAAACGATAATTCCTCCAATCAGCAGGAACGACGGAATAGAGTATATCCAAGGTAAGTATTTTCTTTTTTTCATTATAAAATCCTCTTAAATAAGGCGAACAGCAAGTGTCCGCCCTTTCATGACAAGTGAATCGACTTGCCGATTCATCTTGTTTATTGCATATCGCTTATGGCAGTTAAAGCTTCCTCCTGATATTGCTCAGAAGCATTGTCTATGTTCTCGCCTGATTTATTAACTGCTGCTAATAAGGATTCCGTCGGTCCCCACATTACGCTCATTTGCGGAATATTAGGCATTGGTTGTGCCGTATCAGCTGTAACTTTCATGGCCGCAATCATTTCATTTGCAGTTACATCAGCGTCCTCATATGATTTCGCATTGGCAGGAGCACAATTTGACTTTTTTGCCAGGTCTATTCCCAGATCCGCACCAGCCATTACTTCAAGTACTTTCGCAATTGTTTCTTTTTTTGCTTCAACAGCATGTTTCATAACACCCACGCCCTGCACACCTGAATAC
>JAEWWQ010000213.1 GCA_023458855.1 Bacillota bacterium | reverse complement strand
GTAGAATCTTAATTCCCATACCTCAGTCGCCTCCCTTTATGATATTGCACACATAAGCATTTTCTGACACTAATGCCTCTATTTTCGCATATTCGGCTGCATCTATCCTGACAAAACGTATATACTGCCCTGCCTGATACAATAGAGGTTCTGCACGGTTCGGATCATATGGCTTTACCGGCGTTTTTCCGATCAGCTGCCATCCACCCGGTGATGCCAACGGATAAATGCCTGTCTGTTCTCCGCCGATTCCAACAGACCCTGCCTCTATTTTTACGCGTGGTGTTGCAAGCCTCGGTGTATTTAGTCTTTCATCCATACCTCCCAGGTAAGGGAAACCCGGTAGAAATCCCAGCATGTAAATCAGATAATCTTTTTCGCAATGCATCGCAATTACCTCTTCCCTGCTCATTCCTGTATGCTCACATACATTCTGAATGTCTGGGGAATACGGATCATCATAGCAGACCGGAATCTCAATGATTACTTTTTCTCCTGCTTTATCAGCCGACATGTTCTGTAACAGTTTTTCTATTTTTTTTACCAGTTTTCGATACGATATTTTTCTGCAATCGTAATACACCATGAGAGAACGAAACGTAGGCACAGTTTCTACTACGCCTACGATTGTTTTTTTCCAGATCTCTTGATTCAGACCTCTGATACTCGCATTAATCTCAGTAGATATCCGATTGCCAAATTCAACACATAACGCAGATTCCCCTGCCGTTAATATTCTGACTCCATCCATATCTGCTCCCATCTGCCGCTCAGGCAACCGGCTGTTTGCTCTCAAGCCCGTCTTCAAAGATTACGTCTTCACAGACGGCCGGCTCTCCGCTTAGCCTGTAAAAGTTCTTATCTATTACGTTCGCAAACCATGCTTCATTCTCATATCCGATTCCATATTCTACACACTGTCTCATCAGACTTACGATCGTGCTGTTCATATCAATATTGAATCCGTCAACTCCCGGAAGGAGGGAACCTGTCATATCAATCATTCCGCTTCGTGATGCAACAGTCATTACTTCAGCCTGCATCGCGGCATCATGCATGATTCTGATATTCTTTAATTGATATGCCAATGCACCTATCAATCCAAAACAGCCCCAGTCCGAAGTAGTTGCTGTAATGATATGATCTGCTTTTGTTCTGGCAAGAATTCCTCCCTTGCAGCTACATTTACATTGGTTTTTATCTGTATAAGGAATATATTTTCTGATATGTTCTCCAATTGCTCCCATACCAATCTCATTCCCAAGGTCTCCAATTGATATATTAAGAATTCCTTTTTCCTTGATCTTATCAAACAGAATGTCCATTTTTGCTTCTAATTCCGTTATATTAACACCTATTGCATTATGATATTCCCCATGTTCATTTGCACCTGGGGCCTCAATTGTAATCAGAGCCTTCGGGACACCCATTCCCAGGATATGATCTGCGCAATTCTCAGCTTTATCGGCATCCTTTGTAAAAGGAATTACACCCATAGCCATTGGCAATTCACATAAAGTATCAAGATCCTCATATAAATGCAGCCCTATTACTGGCGCACAGTTCTTTATGGCAATAACATTATCCTCCGGACAAATAATGACCGGTTTGCAGTCGAACGCTTCCACCAACGCTCTGCAAAGTAGAATCGTACTGACGATACCATCCATCTCCGGCACTTTATGCGGTCTTAATATAAAACCTGTCATAATATATACAAGATCACCCGGTTGGATTTTTTTTACGAGTTCTTTTGCACAATGCATTGTAAGGGGCTCTCCTGTATAGGCTCTGCTCCCTGCATAAAGAATTCTGCAGACACCATAACCTCTGGGATCCAGATTCATTAACTGATCCAGATTATCCCCAATATTTAATTCTGATAATTTTTCCTTTGTCATAATCAGGTCTCCCTTTTATGGTCTTTTATAAACTGTCACGCCGACTTCTTTTTCGAATCTTTCAATATAGCCCATCTGTAATTTGAATAATGTTTCCTTATCTTTACCTCCAACCGGTTTTCCATCAATTTCAGATACTGGTACACATAATGCTCCCGAACTGCTTACAATCGCTTCATCACAGTCAAATAGTTCTGTTAAAGTGAAAGGTCTGATTTCCGTTGGAATTCCTTTTTCTTCGCAAATCTGAAGAAGATGTTTTCTGGTAATTCCCGGTAAAATGAGGTTATCTGTCGGCGGAGTAATAAATACACCGTTTTTAATGATATTAATATTACTATGTGCGCACTCTGTAACTCTTTCCCCTCTGTGAAGAACCGCCTCATTACATCCTGCTTCTTTTGCTCTTTGGTTGGCGATACAGCTCGGAATCAGGTTCAGCGTCTTGATGTTACACATCAGAAAACGAACATCCTCCATTGTGATCAGCTTAAACGGTGTGAATACATCTTTCATCTCAGATTCTATGATATAAATTAAGAGGTTTGGCTTTCCTTCCGGAAATATATGATTACGGATACCTGTTCCCCGTGTTGTCTGCCAATATACAAAAACTGTTCCATCAGAGTCCATTGCATCTACGCATTTTTGAAGTTCTGCAGCCAACTCTTCTTTCGAATATTGGAACGGAATCTCTAATAATCTGAAACTGTTATAAAAGCGATCTATATGATCATCAAGTGCAAAAATTTTTCTGTTAACAGCGTATGTTGCATCATATACACCATCTCCAAAATACATTGCCCTGTCATTCATGGGAATTTGCATTGCCTCTAATTCATCGATTTTTCCATTGTAGTAACCAACTGTTTTCATATTTTTCTCCTCTTTCGATATTTGAAACGATAGGGTGAGCGTATTCGTATTTCCTATGATAGAAAAAAATCCACAACCGGAGCAAAGAAGACATCTTTGTCCAATTGTGGAAATTATCGTTCCAATATTTAATTTTCATATAAATGATAGTACAATCTTTTTCACACGTCAATAGTAAGTTTTATAATAAATTGTACTAATTTGTATGCAATATAGGGTGAATGTCAATTTTGTACTCTGCTCTTTACCATGGCTTCAAGAATATCCACGCAGCCTGAAATACCGAACTTGGCCCTATTTAAGAGGATATCTTTACCCTCCTTACGATTCCATCCCTTTCCGGCATAGTACGTATAGTATCCGTCTCTGACCTGATCCATTTTCTTTACCAGTTTTCGGGCAGCCTCCTCTGTTATCTTATGCTTATTCTTAATTATCTCGACCCTCACTTCATAGGGTGCATAGATAAATGCATGGATACAGTCCGGATCATCTTTGAGAATATAATCTGCGCACCGTCCTATTATGATGCAGGATTCCCTGGATGCAATATCACGGATGATCTGTGACTCTTCAGCAAATAACTTATCATTCAAATTATCATTCATAATTCCAAACCCCAAGTAGGGTTCCAGAAAACGGTTGGTGATGGATTCATCCACATTGGCAAGATGCTCGACCGCAAGACCGCTTCTTTTGGCTGCGATTGCAAGTAAATCCTTATCATACATCTTAATGCCCAGTCTGTCTGCAAGTTCCTTACCTATCTCATGACCTTCTCCGCCAAATTCCCGTCCTATCGTTATAATTATTTTCTTATTCATAACATGAATTCTCCTATACAAAGATATTTCTTACTTTTCTATTTTCTAACACTATGATCGCTTAAAGTATATCTTTTCTGTGCCCATTTTTCAAGCAGACCATACTAAATCAGCTATTTTTTATCGAAGCGGAAGCGAGTCCGAATGATTTTGACCTTGTACCACGTATTATGATTGCTATTTCCGGTGCTTTCCGATACAATCTTATAGAATACTTTTAATTAGAGCGCACAATTTTTACGCAGACAGGAGCAACATGAAGGAAAAGTTATATACTATACCACTAAATGACGCATTTCAAGCGAATGATGAGTGTCCATTTTGCTATATTGAAAGAAAAATTGAAGAGGATACTCTGGATTTTGTATTAGGTTCCGGTTCTTCTTATATGGAAAGCGATATACGCGAAGCCACGGATAAAAAAGGATTCTGCCGCTATCATTATCAAAAAATGTTTGATTATGGAAATACACTGGGAAATGCATGGATTCTGAAAACACATTATCAAAAAATGCGGGATGAAATGCAGACACAATTCAAAAAGTTCCAACCAGCCAAATCTTCCTTAAAAGACAAATTCAAAAAGACCACCGCCCATAAAAACACAATTGGCATCTGGACATCAGGGAAACTGCATTCCTGCTATATCTGCAGTCAATATGCCGCCACCTATGAGCGTTATCTGGATACTTTTTTTATCATGTATAAAAAGGATTCTGCTTTCAGGGAAATAGTAACAAATTCAAAGGGATTCTGTCTTCCTCATTTTGGTGACTTATGCGAGATGGCCGATTCCAAATTATCAGAAAAAGAAAAAGATGAGTTCTACACTTCCATCTTCACTCTCATGGACAAAAATATGGAACGTATTCATGAAGATATCTCTTGGCTGGTCGAAAAATTCGACTACCGTAACAAAGATGCTGACTGGAAAAATTCCAAAGATGCCATTCAACGCGGGATGCAGAAATTAGCCGGCGGTTATCCTGCCGCACCTGTCTACAAGCAATCCAAATAATATCGGCTGCCTGTTTATCAAGTGCTATCATTCTTCATTCAGTTCATACATGGAAGGTTTTAACAGATTCAGGTATTCTACGATTCTCTGAATCAGGTCTTCCGGTATGAACTCGTTTTTCTTTAAAAATGTTTCTTCCACTCCCTTTATTGTAAAAAGTATAATATTTTTAGCCATTTCAACATCTATGTCTTCTTTCCAGCCCGACATATCTGCCCGTTCAAATATCCTGATATATTCCTCCCTATAATCACTTCGTTTTTTTCGAATGGAAGGAACCACTTCATCATCCTCTTCTGTTTCAGCTCTATTTAAAAACGTAATCATATACGGATACTGTTTCATAA